>DATLIL010001255.1:0-5349 GCA_035539475.1 Polyangiaceae bacterium | reverse complement strand
GCGGAAGCGGGCAGCGGCGGCGCACCTTCGCCCGTCGACGCACGGGAGCGCGTGCTCGACTATCTGAAGTCGATCTCCGGAACGAAGACCATCGCCGGTCAGCACAACCGCGAACCGAACGCGATGCCCCGGCAGTGGACCGACGCCGTTCGCGAGACCGTCGGGCAGTTTCCGGGTCTGTGGAGCGGCGACTTCTTGTTCCAGGCGGGCGACATCGCGAGCCGCGGCGTGATGATCGACGAAGCCATCGCGCAGTTTCGGCAAGGCGCGCTGGTCAGCCTCCTGTGGCATGCGTGCTCGCCGGCGCAGAGCGAGCCGTGCGCGTGGGACGGCGGCGTGCTCGGCGCCCTCACCGACCCGCAGTGGACGGAGCTCACGACCGACGGCACGCCCCTGAACAGCGTGTGGAAGTCGCGGCTCGACGCCGTCGCCGTCCACCTCCAGACGCTGGAAGACGCCGACGTCGCCGTGCTCTTTCGGCCTCTGCACGAGATGAATCAGAGCGCCTTCTGGTGGGGCGGGCGCAGCGGCCCGAGCGGAACGCGCCGGCTCTACCAGCTCACTCACGACTATCTGGTCGAGACCAGGGGCCTCACGAACCTGATCTGGGTCTGGGACGTGCTCGACCAGGTAGTCGTGAGTGAGCTGGTACAGCCGGCGCGTTCCGCTCGGGCCGCTGCGCCCGCCCCACCAGAAGGCGCTCTGATTCATCTCGTGCAGTGGCCGAAAGAGCACGGCCACGCCGGCGTCTTCCAGCGTCTGGAGGTGGACAGCGACGGTGTCGAGCCGCGACTTCCACGCGCTGTTCAGGGCCGTGCCGTCGGTCGTGAGCTCCGTCCACTGCGGATCGGTGAGGGGCGCCGAGCACGCCGCCGTCCCACGCGCACGGCTCGCTCTGCGCCGGCGAGCACGCATGCCACAGCAGGCTGACCAGCGCGCCTTGCCGAAACTGCGCGATGGCTTCGTCGATCATCACGCCGCGGCTCGCGATGTCGTCGGCCTGAAACAAGAAGTCGCCGCTCCACAGACCTGGAAACTGCCCGACGGTCTCGTGCACAGCGTCGGTCCACTGTCGTGGCATCGCGTTCGGTTCGCGGTTGTGCTGACCGGCGATGGTCTTCGTTCCCGAGATCGACTTCAGATAGTCGAGCACGTGGTCCCGCGCTCCGAAAGTCGAAGGCGCGCCGCCGTTGCCCGCTTCTGCCGCGCCGCCGTTGCCCGCCTGCGCCGGGCTGCCGCTCTCGCCGCCGCTGCCCATGCCCGCTCCGCCCGCGAGCCCGCTGTTTCCAGCCGAACCCGCGCTCGAGCCAGCAGCGCCTGCCGAGACGGGAGCCGATGCCTGCCCGCCTGCCATCCCGCCCGAACCCGCGCTGGTCATGACCGGGTCACGAACGCCGCCCGGATCTTCGCGGATGCTTCTCTCGTCGCCGCGCGCGCAGCTCCCGAGCCAGATCGCGCCGAGCCCCAAGCCAACCACAGTCCCGAGTCTCGACACGCGCGCCTCCTGGTCATTGCCAGAATGCGCGCGCCGCGGGGATACTCGGAAGTGTCAGATCTGGCAGCCCGCGCCGCATATCGTGTCGCCGGCGGGCACCCTCGGCGTCGCCCGAGCAACATAGCAAATGAGCAATGGCGTGCTGGGATGCTCCTGACCTGGTTGGGGTGAACACACTGTCGACGGCACTGCCTGCCGCTCCGCCACGCAGAGCGCGCGTCGAAGGAGCGTCAGGGGTCCCGTCACAAGGCCGTACCGGCTCTGCCGCCCGGCAGTGTGGTCCT
Organism: Polyangiaceae bacterium; assembly: GCA_035539475.1. GTDB lineage: Bacteria > Myxococcota_A > Polyangia > Polyangiales > Polyangiaceae > PMG-095. The sequence goes on along the minus strand of DATLIL010001255.1, from coordinate 3,570 downwards.
CGGCGGCGGTGGTTCTCGTCTACCGCCCCCTCATAGCAAGACGGCAATGTCCCGTTCGCGGTGGGCAAACCCTTGCGGCCAACCGCTTTGCGACTCGAAAGCGTTACTGGCCGCGGACGCTCTGCCCGACGTAGACGACGACGCGCTCCCGCCCGTTCGCCGCCGGCTCCGCGGCGTTGTGCTCGTCGATCCGGCGCCTGAGATCCTCGAGCTCGCTGCGGATGCGCGACAGCGTGCCCTTGGCTTCGGCTTCCAGCGGGTGTCCCGACCAGACGTCAAGCGACCACGTCGAGCCTCCGGTGGTGTCCCGTGCGCGCGCGCCGGAGCTCCGCTCGTCGAGCTTGGCGCAAATGGCGAAGACCATGGCCTGGTAGTGATCGAGGATCGCGGCTTCCCAGCCCTGCGTCTCGCCGAACGGTACTTCGAAGCGCTCGGCCGAGTAGCGCGGCGTCGACTCCGTCGAGACCGTGATGCGGCCTTCGGCCATCAGCTGGTCGAGCGCTGCCTGGCAACGCGTGACGGGCAAGCGCGTGTGCTCGGCGATCTGTTCGAGCGTCGCCGGGCCTTTGCGGTAGACGCCGAGCCAGGTCAGCCAGTGCGCCATGCCGGGGCCCTCTCCGTCGGCTGCCGCGAAGTCGGCCTCACTCGCGGCGCGATAGACCGCGCGTTCACCGCGCCCAGAGCGGTAGGCGAGCCCCGAGTTCACGAGATCGTTGAGCACACCGGAGACCACCTCGGGATCGTCCTGCGCAAAGCGCCGCTGGACCTCGCCGGCCGCGACCGGCTCGGACTGACGCACGTATTCGAGCACGGCTTCCCACACCGTTCGCCCGACGTCGGTCTGGCTCTGCAGCGTTTCGGCCACGCGCCGGTGGTAGGTGCGGAGGGCCATGCCGAACATGTCGGCGATCACCTTCTTGGTCACGCCCTGGTTCTGGAGCTCGCGGGTCAGGTCCAAGAAGACCTGATCGGCCACGTGCGCCAGCGGGGCCCGCACACCGCCGGCGGTCGCGAGCTGGGCGATGAACACCATGGTCTGCTGCACGATGGAGTCGATGAGCAAGTGAGTGTTCACGCCTTTTCCAACTTTCCGGCCAGACGCGGCCTGGCCAAGTGTCAATTCTGGCACTTCCTCCTGGTCGGGCGGCGGTTTATCCTGCAAATGCGCTACGTTCGAGAACCGCATGCGCCCTGTCCGCCTCCTGTCCGTCGCGCTCGGCGCCCTCGTCATGGCCTGCGGTGAGCCGAGTGGCCCGAGCTCGTCGAGCTCCAGTCACTGGCTCAGCTGCGAGCAGGACTCCGACTGCGACAACCTTGCCGTCCCCGCGAGCTGCGGTGGCGATGGCTATTGCGTCAGCAGCACGGGAAAGATCGAGCAGTCGATCGTGTTCGAGGACGACTTCGACGGCGAGCGCCTCGACGCCGACAGCTACGCGCCCGAGATCGGCTTCAGCGTTCGCAACGGCGACGCCGAGTACTACACCGACCGCCCAGAGAACCTGACGTTACAGGATGGTGAGCTCGTGCTCACGGCGCGCGCCGAAGCTTACGAGGAGGCCATGTTCACCTCGGCTTCGATCGAGACGCGCGGCCTGCACTCGTGGACCTACGGTCGCTTCGAGGCGCGCATCCTCGCGCCGAGTGGTCGCGGAACGGGACCCGCGTTCTGGCTCTACCCCGAATCCGGCGCTCCGGTCCGCGTGTGCAGCAGCGCTAGCGACTGCACCGAGGGCACCTGGCCGGCGTGGGGCGACATCGTGGTGATGACGGTGCGCAGCGAGCAACCGAACGAGATCCTCCACACGTCGAGCTACGCCACGCCCGACGACGCACTCGGTGAGCTCACGCGCGGGCAGGGCGGCGGCACCACCTCGCTCGCCACTCCGGTCAGTGCGGACTATCACGACTACGCCGTGCTCTGGGGCCCGCAGCGCATCGACTGGTTCGTCGATGGCGAGCTGCAAGCCACGCTCGACACGACCTCGGCTGACATCCACCATCCAGAAGGCATCAATCCCTTCACTCAGCCCTTCCACCTCAAGCTGTCGCTCGCCGTGGGCGGCCTCTCCGAAGCGCCGTTTGCTGCCGACTACCCACAAGAAATGCGAGTGGACTGGGTCCGTGTCACGCAGTTCGAGTAGCACTGAAAGAAACCCTTGACCCCACCTTGCTCCGCCCGGAAACTCGGGCGCGAGTATGACCAGTGCGGTGGCGGTGAACGAGATAGTCGCGGGCAAGTACCGGGTAGACCGTGTGCTTGGCCAGGGCGGCATGGGTGTCGTCCTCGCGGTCTGGCACCTGCAGCTCGAGGAGCGCGCCGCCATCAAGATCATGCTGCCGGAAGCCGCTGCGAGCGGGGACGCAGTCGCCCGTTTTCTGCGCGAGGCGCGCGCGGCGGCAAAGATCCAGAGCGAGCACGTCGCGCGCGTGCGAGACGTGGGCACGCTGGACAACGGTCAGCCCTACATGGTGATGGAGTACCTGGAGGGCGAAGACCTGAGCGCGGTCGTCGCCAACCGCGGCGCGCTTCCCGTCGAGGACGCCGTTTCATACCTGCTCCAGGCCTGCGAGGCGCTCGCCGAGGCCCACTCGATCGGCATCGTTCACCGCGATCTGAAGCCCGGCAATCTGTTTCTGTCCCGGCGCCGAGACGGCTCCGAGCTGGTGAAGGTCCTCGATTTCGGCATCTCCAAGGTCACCGGCGCGGCGGCCTCCGGCTCCGACTCGGCCAAGACTCGTACCTCGGCGCTGATGGGGTCCCCGCTCTACATGTCCCCGGAGCAGATGACGTCGTCGCGCGACGTCGACGCTCGCTCGGATATCTGGGCGCTGGGCGTCATTCTCCATGAGCTCGTCACCGGTCGAACCCCCTTCGACGGCGAGACACTGCCGCAAATCTGCGCGATGATCTTGTCCGGGCCTACTCCGTCGGTGCGCGCGGCACGTGCGGATCTGCCGCACGCGCTCGACGCCGTGATCACGCGTTGCCTGGAGAAGAATCCGGACGCGCGCTTCAGAAACGTGGCCGAGCTCGCGCTCGCGCTGCAGCCTTTCGCGGCGCGACGCTCGCTGGTCTCGGTCGAGCGCATCTCGCGCTTGGCCGGAGTCGGCAGTGGCACGGTGGCGCTCGAGCCCTCGGCGCCGGTTTCCGGGGCTTCCGAAGCTCAGACTCAGCGCAGCGCAGGCACGAACTTCGACTTTGGCAAGACCGCGCCGAACGGGGGGAGCAAGTCTCGCGCCGTCTGGATCGCGCTCGGCGGCATGCTCGTTGGTGGCGTCGCCGCTGGAGCCTTCGCGCTCAGGCCCTCGGAAACGAGCACGCCGCTGGCGGAGTCCGTGGCGCCGAACCCTGTCCCCAGCGCCGCGCCAGTCCAGGCTCCAGTTCCTTCCGTTGCACCTCAGCTCACGCCGCCAGTCCCGTCGACTTCCGTCACGGCTCCGCCGCCCGTGCCGGCGAGCGCCTCCGCCGCTCCGCTTGCCGCCGCCCCTGCCGTCGCACCACGCACTCCGGGAGCACGCGTTCCCAAGCAAGCCCCAGCAGCCATGTCCACTAGCAAGCAAACCGCCACC
>DATLIL010001254.1:0-4513 GCA_035539475.1 Polyangiaceae bacterium | reverse complement strand
AGGCTGGCCTCGATCAGCGCGCGAGCATGCTCGAGGTTGCCGCCCCGCGCAGCGACAGCGTGGCTTTGTCCAGTGGGTGCTCGACCAGCTCGAGCAGCTTCTGATCGGCAAATTGCGAGAGCTCGAGATCGTCGGCGACGTCGCGCTACGCGAGCTGTTCGAGCGTCTCCGCCCCGGAGCCGACAGCGAGCGCGGCGAGTGGCGAGAGACGGCCGCCGCCCAGGCCGGCGAGCGCAGCAAGCCGATCTTGCTGCTCCAGGCCGCTTTCGAGTTCGAGCGCGCCGGTGACCGCGCCGCAGCAGCGCGAGCGGCGCGCTCGGCGCTGGAGGCGGGCGGCGGAGCGCTGGCCTCCACCATGGCTCAGCGCACGGCCCTCGGTACCCCCGAGGCAGCGCGTGTTTCGAACGATCTGCTGGCGCTGGCCAAGGAAGCGGCCGACGCCGGCGAGCAGCGCGAGCTCTACGAGCAGCTCAGCGAGTTCGATCGCGCTCGCGGCGACGCCTCGAGCGCCATCTTGTGGCAGAGCGCCATCCTGGAGCGTTCGCCGGAGCACCTACCGGCGTTGCGCCGTCTCGAGCACGCTTACCTGTCGAGTGGGCGCGACGACGATCTCGATCCCATCGCCCTGTCGCTGGCGCGCCTGCTCAACGACGCCGAGGGCAACGCCCACGCGCGCCTGTCGACCCGGCTGCGCCGCAAATCCGGTTCGTCGACGCTGGTGCGCGAGGCAGCCGAGATCGCCGCGCGACGTACGCCCACACCGCTGTGGTCGCTGCGCGTGCTCTCTGCCTACGCGCGCGTCGCCGACGATCTCGAGCTCTCGCAATTTGCCGATCAGAAGCTGCTCGAGCTGGTCGAGCACCCACTGGACAAAGCCACGCTGTCGCTGCGCGCAGCGGAGGCGGCAGCGCGGGGCGGCAACCTCGAGCATGCTCGCGCGCTGATCGAGGCCAGCCTCGAACGCTCCCCCGAGCACCTGGTGGCGCTGACCACGCTCGCCGAGGTGCTCGAAGCGTCCGGCGATTTCAAGGGCGCGGCCAAGGCGCTGGAAGCCGTGGCCGAGGCCAGCGCAGTCGAAGCGCACAAGGTCGGTGCCTGGCACCAGGCCGGCGTGCTCTGGCTCGAGCGCGCGGGTGAGCCGCAGCGCGGCCGCCTCGCCCTCGAGCAGGTCGTGTTGATGGACCCGACCCACGAGGACGCCGTACTGCGCCTGCAAGCACAGTACACGGCGGACAAGGACGCCAAGGCGCTGGCCGGCTTGCTCGAGCGACGACTCGAGCGCGCGACGGATCCCGAGGAACGCGTGGCCCTCGAGGTCGCCCGCAGCCGGGCGCTGGCCGACGTGGGCGAGAAGGAGGCCGCCAAGGCGGCGCTCGTAGCCGCGCTCGATCAGAGCCCCGAGCACGTCGAAGCGCTCGAAGCCTTCGCCGATCTGTGCGCTTCCGAGGGCGACTGGGCCGCAGCCGAGCAGGCCTTCATCCGCCTGGCGCGTCACAGCGTCGAGCCAGCCAAGCAGATCACGATCTACAAGAAGCTCGGTGAGCTCTACGACGGCGCCTTGCCTAACCCACAGCGCGCCGAGCTCGCCTATCAAGAAGTGCTCAAGCGCGATCCCGACGACGCGCTCGCGATCGAGCGCCTGATCGCGGTCTTTGGTCGGCTGGGACAGCACGACAAGGCCGTGGATCTGGCCAGCAAGACGCTCGAACGCGCCGCCAGCAGCGATGAGAAGCGTGACCGCACGCTGGCCCTGGCCGTGGTCTACGAGACCATCGTCGGCGATCGCAAGAAGGCAGACGCCGTCCTCGACAAGGCGCGCAAGGAGTGGCCGCACGACGCGGTCGTGATGCGCGCGGTGGTCGAGCATCATCTGCGGCTCGGTGAGACGCGCGCGGTTCAAGTGCTGCTCGACCGCGCCGCCAGCGACGCGCGCCGCGCACTGGTCACCGGCCGCTTCGAGGCGTCTTTCTTCGAGGTGCTGGGCACGGTGGCCGAGCTGCGCGGCTCCCTGGACGCGGGCGCCGTGGCGCAGGCGACCCTGAGCGCCCTGCGCGGACAGCCGACGTTGCTGAACGGAGCTGGCATCGGCGCCGCCGACCCCAGACTCGACGAGCTGATCGCGCCCGATCTGCTCACGCCCGCCCTGCGCGCGCTGCTGAAGAAGAGCGGCGATCTGCTCGACGCCGCCTACCCCGTCGATCTACGCGCCCTGCGCGCCACGCCGCTGCCGCTCGACGAGTACACCGAGCACGTCATGCAGCTCGCCGCCGGCTTCGGCATTCGCGGCCTCGAGCTCTACTCCTCGCCCACGCTCGGCAGCCAATGCCTGGCTGCGAGCTCGACGCCCCCGCGCATCGTGCTCGGCCAGAACCTCTTGACCACGAGCGACGACGCCGCCCGCTACTTCCTCGTCTTCCGAGCGCTCAAGCTGGTGCAGGCCGGCGCCACGGCGCTGGCCCGGCTGGCCCCGATCGAGCTCGCTCCGGCGGTGGCCGGCTTCCTCAGCATCTTTGCCCCGAACTGGAGCCCGCAGGGCGTCGACGCCAAGAAGGTCAGCGAGGCGCAGCAGCGCGTGCAGGCCGCGATGCAGCGGCGCCTCGACGACGACGTGCCCGTGCTGGCGCTCGAAGTCATCGGCAGCCTCGGTAACCGGGCCACGCAGCTCGGCACGGCGCTGCTGCAGTGGGGAGACCACGCCGCGCTGCTCGCGCTCGGCGATCCCATGGCGGCGCTGCGCGCGCTCAGCATGTCGTCGTCGTCAGCCATGCCGGCAGAAGGCGCCGATCGCCTGAAGTGGATCGTGCGCCACCCCGAGGCACGCGAGCTCACGGTCTTCAGCGTCAGTGATGGTTACACCGAAGCGCGCTCCCGTTTCGGCCTCTCCGGCTGACTCGGGCTGCTCGGCGGGCTGCGCCCGCCTCTGGCTCGGCCGCGCTACGCTGCTCGGCGGCTGCGCCCGCCTCGCGGGTTTTGTGTCTTACCCGAGTGCCTCCGCATTGCCGTTTGGCCTTCCGGGCAACCGGGTGGACAGCGGCGCCTGTTCGGTCAGTTTGTACTGACCCTCCTCTCCGATTTAGATCGAGATCTGCTGGTGCCAAGACCCACAGGTGGATCCAGCTCAGGCCGCTGACGCGGCCTTCGCGCAATCCCAACGGCGTCCCAAGGAAGGAACGTCACCGCGGGGGCCGTGAGTCGGCCAGCCGCGAACCGGACGCTCGTGTGTGTTGGTTGGTTGGAGGAACACGCCGGGGAACGCGATGCCTGTCGCGCTTTACGAGCGAGGCTTACAGCGCGACAGGCATCGTCGTACGCGGTGTGTTCCCAGACAAAAATCCCGCTCCCCTCTTCCCTCTCAGGCTCGGCACCCAGGCCCCTTGGGACCTAGGCCCCCGACGAAGCCCGAAGGGCTAGGAGGGCATGCGCCGTCACATCCGTGCGCAGGTACCACTCGCTCGGTGAGAGCGGGAAGCCGCCCTGGGCGAGCTCGGCGCGAACGCCGGGAACCGGGCTGCCGTCGAACTGCCAGCGCAGCAGGTACTCGCGAGCGTGCGCTGCCCGCTCGCTGGCGAGCTCGGGTCCGCTGAGCGCCTCCAGCGTCGCTGCCACGCGGGCGATGGCAGGCGCTGGCAGCTCCTTCACCGTTCCCGACGCGCCCAGCACGGCGAGCGCGTCCAGGAGCCCGCGGTTGGCGCGCTGGAGCGTGCTCTGGTCACCGCGCAACCGAGCGGCGCGTGCGGTCCACGGCGCCCAGGGTGACTGCTCGAGATCGCGCACACAGAGCTGCCACAGCTCGTCGGAGACGTCGCCGGCGAGCGCCGTCGCCACCTGCGCGGCGTGCCAGGCCTGACCACGAAACAGAGCGACGTCGCGCGACCGTGCGGCGAGCTCCGCGCGACAGTCCACGCCGGCGAGCACCGCGAGGGCCAGCGTGGCGAGCACCAGCACCGGCTCGTCGGGAAAGCCCGAGACCAGCGTGCCGTCCAGCGCCGCCGCCAGATCGCGCTCGAGTCGTCGCGACGCGCGCGCTGCCGCGGCTGAATCGATGTCGTAGGCTCGCAGCGCTGCGACGGCGATCGCCGCGCGGCCGTGGTGCATCAGGCCCACCGCCTCGCGCGCGCCGCTCCGCGCGTCCAGACCGAAGCGCACGTTGCCGCGCTCGTCGATGGCGCGTTCGAGGAACTGAGCGGCAAGGTCCTCGGGCGGCAGAGACCGCACGGGCGGCTCGACTTGCTCTGCCGGCATCACCGGCTCGACGGTGGCTTCCCGGGCTCCGATCACGAAGCCTGGAGCCACCGTGCGGCGGTCGCGGCCACGGCGGCGCGCGGCCCAAGCATGGCTGCCGCCGAGACCGATGGCGTCGAGCCCTGGCGCGATCTCCTCGCTCATCACCTGCGCGATGGTCACGCGCTGGCGTTCGGTGTCGAGCACGCCGAGCGCGCGCGCCATGCTCTCCTTGCCCGCGGGCGCGTCGCGGCCGAACCAGAAGCGCTGCTCGATGCCGATCACGAACTCC
>DATLIL010001253.1:0-2685 GCA_035539475.1 Polyangiaceae bacterium | reverse complement strand
CGCAGATCGTGGGGGGAGAAATCGTAACGTCGCCATCGCCGCTGCCTCGCCATTCGAAGGCGCAGCGTTCTCTCGGGCGATTCATCGGTGGCCCATTCGACGATGACGATGGGCACGGCGGACCTGGTGGCTGGTGGATATTTCCCGAGGTCGACATCCGTTTCGCTCCGCACGACGTGGTTCGCCCAGACCTGGCCGGTTGGCGGCGTGCACGCCTGCCTAGCCCGGGAAACGTGCGACCGATCGAAGTCGTGCCCGACTGGATTTGCGAGGTGACGTCACCGAGCACTGCGTCGCTCGATCGTGTCACCAAGCGTGCTCTGTACGCCAAGCATGGCGTCGGCTTCTATTGGATCGTCGACCCTGCAGCGAGGACTCTGGAGGCTCTCGAGCTGCAGGCCCACCGTTGGGTCGAGCTCGGAGCGTGGGACGATACGGCCGTCGTGCGCATCCCTCCGTTCGAGGCGCAGGAGCTCGATGTCTCTCTCCTGTTTCTGCCGCGCGACGCCGACCCCCAGCCTGAGCCCTGACTACGTCCCGCTGATCCGCCGCTGCCAGCTCAGCGTGAGCAAGAACGTGGCGATCGCGAACAGCGACCACAGCGGCTGAGGAGTCAACGCGATGAACGTGGCGTCGATCAGCGAGACGCCGGCAATCAGGCTGACCACGGCCCGGCCAATCATCCTGCCGCCCTGGCGGGCGAAGCGCATCGAGTAGATGGTCCAGCCCAGCGCGAGCAGCCAGCACGGCGCAGCCAATGGAAGAGGCCCGCGCAGCACGAGCGGCGCGCTGGCGATCAGCGGTGACAGCACGAACGCCGCCACCCAGGCGCGCTGCACCATCGCACCCGTTTCGAAGCGCGCCACGTGTGTCAGGCCGACGATGTAGAGCAGTAGCGCCGCAGCGGCCGCTAGCAGGTAAGGCGAAAGCGTACCCGACACCGCCAGCGCCGCCATCATGTAGAGCCCTGCGCGGCAGAAGCCCATCACGATCGGCGCCCAGGCGTGGCCCTTGTGCCAGCGGTCGTAGACGAGCACGGAGGCGGCGGTGAACGCGCCGGCGAGCAGCGCGCCCCACGACACGAAGACGAGCAGCAGCAGGCCCAGCGCCAGCAGGCCGAAGCCGATCTGCAGCACCGCGCGTTTCGATGCACGCCCGGCGGGAATGGGGCGATCGGGTCGTTCCTTCGCGTCGATATCGGCGTCGAAGGCGTCGTTCAGCAGCATACCGCCCTCGTAGAAGGCCGAGCCCGCAACGAGCAGCACACCCATCGTTACGGGCTCGAGCTTGGCGCCGCTGAGCAGCGCGCCGCACAGCACGTTGGACCAGACCGTGGGCAGATTCGAGGTCCGCCCGAGCTCGAGCAGGGTGCGTAGCTTCACGGCGAGCCCAGCGCCGATAGCGTCCAGCGGAGCTCGCGCGCGATGGCGTCGGTGAGCGGGACGTCGCGGAAGCGCTCGGGCAGGACGTCCCAGGTGTACGTCTCGACCTCGAGGTGGGGACAGCTCGGAGCGTCGCGCAGCGCCGCGAGCAACGGCACGAGATCGCTCTGCGTGCTGCTGAAGGTGTCGAGCGCGTCGTGGAAGATCGGCACGTGGAAGTGCACGCGCCACTCGCTGCTCTCGGGCAGATTGCTGGCCAGCGCTTCCGGCAGATCGAGGAAGCGGATCAGGCGCGCTCCGTCGCGGACGACGGTCTGGTGGAAGTAGACCTCGTTGTGAAAGGCGGCAAGGGCCTGGCGTCTCTCCGCCGTGGCGGGAGCGAGCCGCAGACCCGCGCTGATCTGGATCTTGGGCACGGCGACGCCGGCCCGCAGCAAGCTCTGAAAGGCAGCGAGCGGCTCCTCGAACTCCACGGAGGCGTGGCAAGTGTCGAGGCAGACGCCCACGGTCCTGCGCAGCGTGGCTTCGTCGAGCCCCGAGCGTTCCTGGACCTCCCTCGACAAGAGCTCTTCTTCGAAGAAGGTGATCGCTTCGGCCGTGGTCTCGAGCAGGCAGTGCGGCTCGGGCTCGATGGCGAGGGCGATGAACTTCCCGGTCTCGCGCTCGACCTGGACGAGATCGGCGGCGGCGCGCGCGATGTTGTGCGCAATCTGCCGCGCCACGCCGGACTCGGCACCACGCGGTCTGAAGCAGCCGGGGACCGTGCTGATGCTGCCGGGCACGCCGTCGGGCAAGAGCCGGGCGAGCACCCGCGCCAGCACCGCCGTGTAACGCACGCGCTCGGCTTCGAGCCAGTCGGGGCGATAGACCTGCTCCTTCACGCGCGTGCCGTGGAACGCGCCGTGCGGAAAGCCGTTGAGCGTGAAGACGTAGAGGCCGGCGTCCTGGAGCGCGCTGGCGAAGCGCGCGAGGCGCTCTGCTCCCGCGAGCTCGTCGGCTGCGCGAGCCGAGAGGCGCAAGCCCGCGCCAAAAGGTTCTGCCGGAGACAGCTCACGCTTCACGGCAACGACGTGCCGCTCGATCGCGCCCTCGACCTCTGCCAGCGACTCACCGGGATGAACGTTGCTGCAATAGGTGAGGTGCGCGCCGGCGATCGGGGTCACGCGCATGAACGTAGTCCGCGTTCTTCGAGCCAGCGGATCGCGGCAGTCACTTCACGCTCGTCGATCTCGGAGACCTCGACCGAGCTGCCGACGCCCTTCAGCAGCGTGACGGTGAGCTTGCCGCCGAGGTGCTCGCGGAA
>DATLIL010001252.1:0-4122 GCA_035539475.1 Polyangiaceae bacterium | reverse complement strand
GCATATCGGTCAGCGGCTACCGCGTCGTCGGCGCGCAGCCACTGGCGACGTTTCGCTACCTGGTGCATCTGGCGCTGAAAGACGTGCTGAAAAATCCCAGGCGGTGAGGCTTCTGCCCCACGGCGCACAACCGCGAAGTATTGCGCTGCTGTTCGCATAACGCCGCGTTGACGAACGCGCACGGGCGCAGCCTAATGAGCGCCGATTTCATCGGAGGCTCGAACGTGAAACGACTGCATTCGCTGATGTTTTGCCTACCCCTGCTTTCTCTGGCTGCTTTCGCTTGCGGCGACGACGAGGCCCCCGACGAGAACGGTACCCCGCCGCCGACGCAGGCGGAGCTCGTCGCCCGCGGTGACTACCTGGTCAATCACGTGGCCGCCTGTCCCGACTGTCATACGCCGCGCAACATGGACGGCTCGCTCGACATGGATAACTTCATGGCCGGGGCCGAGTGCTTCGTCGACGCCGATCCGGCGAACGGCGTGGGCTGCTTGAACACGCCCAACCTGACGAACGACGAGACGGGCCTCATGAACCGCAGCGACGAGGAGATCAAGGACATGTTCCTCGAGGGCGAACGCCCCGACGGCGACTACCTCTTCGCGGTCATGCCGTACTGGATCTTCGGCAACATGACCGACCAGGACGCCGACGCCATCGTCGCCTACCTGCGCACGATCGACGGCATCGACCACGAAACACCCGACAACGAGGCGCCGTTCGACGAACGTCCGCCGGCAGCCGCCAACCGCATCGATCTCGACTTGGTTCCGATGCCGGTTGCCGACTACGAGAACCAGGAGTCGGCCATGCGCGGGCGTTATCTGGCTGCTCAGGCCGGCGTGTGCATCGAGTGTCACACGAAGGAGAACCCGCCCACGGATCCAGATCCGTTGCAGCTCGACATGGCCTTCGCCGGCGGTCGTGAGTTCCCGCTGGGACCGGGCTTCATCGCCACGAGCGCCAACATCACGCCCGATGCGACCGGCATCGAAGACTACACGGTCGACGACATCGTCCGCGTCTTGCATGACGGCCTGGACAGGGAGGACGAGCCGATCTGTCCGCCGATGCCCGTCGGGCCCATGGGCGCCTTCGGCGGGCTGACCGACTCGGACGCCGAGGACATTGCCAACTATCTGCTCTCGCTCCCACCGATCGAAAACGACGTCGAGGACTGCAGCCTGATGATGCCCCCACCAGGCGGAGGCGGAGGCGGCGCCGGCGGACCGAGCGGAGAAGGTGGTGCAGGCGGCAGCCCGGCGAGCACGGGTGGTGCCGGCGGCTCGGGCGGCGCCTAGCGTCTACTCGAGCTGCTCGATCCACGCGCGCACGGCCAGGGCTCCCTCGTCGTGGACGATCTCGCTGGCGATCGGCGGCATCCCATCGTCCGGATCGCGGCGGCTCATGCGATAGAGCACGCCGCTGCGGTCCGGATCTCCGGGCGCGATGCGCAGCTCGAGCCCTTCGCCGTCGAAGCTCGTCATCACCTGATCCACGGTCGTGCGATAGAGCTCGCTGTCCGCGACCTCGACTTCGTCCACGCCGAGCCGGAGCACCATGTCCGTGTCCGGCCACGAGCTGCCGTTCTGGTTGTGACAGTTGCCGCAGTTGACGTGTAGGTAGCCGAGGGCCTCGGCCGCAACCTCGTCACCCGGCGGCTCGTACTGCGCCGGAACGTCGGAGAAGGCCTGCTCCCCGAGTACGCTGTCGCCTTCGACCTGCAGCGCCGAGAAGCCCAGAATGCGCCCGGGCTCGCCGTTGTGACAGGTGCCACACTGCTTGACCTTGGGCGCGTCGTGCTCGCTGCCAAGGACGTCCGCCTGACCGTCGGGCGTGAACATGGCGTCGGTTTCGTCTTCGTCCCAGACGAAGGCACCCATCCAGTAGTCGAATCGCCCCGTGCCCGTGCGCTGGATCAGCCGCGTTTCGAGGCGCCTGCCATCCAGCGAGAACTGCTTGAACAGCATGGTGCCGACCGGAAACACCCAGTGATCCATGTCCGAGCTGTCGATCACGCCGCCCGGCGGCAGCACCAGCCAGCGCTCCTTCTCGGCGCCGTCGGACCAGAGCACGTAACGTGGCGCGAAGGGCACGGCATCCGGCGCGAGCGTCTTCGAGCCGATGTCCTGGTAGAGCATCGTCTGCGACAGGAAGAAGGGCTCCGCCGAATCCGCATCCGGCAGCGCCACCGGCTTGCGGACGAAGGCCTTGGGCTCCGCTTCTGCCGCACCACACCCCACGGTGAGCAGAAGCAAACTGAGAACAAGGCGCATCCGGAGAAACGTAGCAGGCTCGAGCAGCGGGAACCGACCTTTCGTTACCTTGTGCGCCCGCTGCTAAAAAACCTCCTGTGCGCGTTTTACTGAGCCGAAGCGCGCGGCGCCTGCTTTCAAGGAAACATGAGCCTCCGGCGCGGTCTGATGGTGGGATTGCTCTGTGTCGGGAGTCTTGCTTGCTCGGATCCCGACGAGCCCAGCGCGACTGGCACGGCGGGCAACGGCGGCTCGGGCTCGGGCCCGGGCTCGGGTCGCGGAGGGAGCGGGACCGGTCAGACCGCTGTCGTGGAACTCTTTCAGCACTGCGATTACAACGGCTGGGCCGTCGAGCTCGGTGTTGGTGACTACAGCGCGGCCGACCTCGCCGCCCTCGGTGCGCCGAACGACGACGCCTCGTCGCTCCGTGTCAAGGGCGGCTACGAAGCCGTTCTCTACGACGAGGACGGCTTCGCCGGGGACTCCGTCATCGTGCGGAGCGACACGGCCTGCACCGTCGCGCTCGGCTTCAACGATCTCACCTCGTCGGTCACGGTGCGCGAGGCGACTGGCCCTGCGGACCCGGGCACCGGCGGCACGAGTAGTACAGGGGGCGCCGGCGGTAGCAGCGGTTCAGGCGGTAGCAGCGGTTCAGGCGGCAGCGGCGGTTCAGGCGGCAGCAGCGGGACAGGCGGCAGCGGCGGGAGCGTCGGCTCGGCTGACGACTACCAGGCGTGCGTCGATCGCATCAATGCCTTCCGCGCCACGGTCGGGCTACCGCCCTACACCCGCGACGCCAGCAGCGAGTCGTGCGCCAACGATCAGGCCCGGAGCGACAGCGAGACCGGCGAAGCCCACGGCGCCTTCGGCGACTGCGGCGAGTGGGCACAGAACGAATGTCCCGGCTGGGGCTCGATCGAGGAGACCATCGACGGCTGCCTGCAATCGATGTGGGACGAGGGTCCCGGCGGCGGCCACTACGACAACATGACCGGCGACTACAGCGAGGTCTTCTGCGGTTTCTACACCACGCCCGACGGCGAGGTCTGGGCGATCCAGAACTTCCGCTGAGCCGAGCCGGGGGGCTCGTGCAACTAGGAGCCATGCTCTACCGCGTGGTCCTCGGCAGCCTTCTGATCGTGTGTAGCCTCGCCTGCTCCAGTGAAGACGATGCCGATCCGGGCCTCGGGGGCGCGCCAAGCGACTACCAGGCCTGCGTCGATCGCATCAACGCCTTCCGCGCCACGGTCGGGCTCCCGCCGTACGAGCGCGACGCCGGCAGCGAGGCCTGCGCCGACGGTCAAGCCAGGAGCGACAGTGAGTCCGGCGACGCGCACGGCGCCTTCGGGGACTGCGGCGAATGGGCTCAAAACGAGTGCCCAGGCTGGGACTCCATCGAGCAGACCATCGACGGCTGCCTGCAATAGATGTGGGACGAGGGCCCCGGCGGCGGCCACTACGACAACATGGCAGGCGACTACAGCGAGGTCTTCTGCGGCTTCTACACCACGCCCGACGGCGAAGTCTGGGCGCTGCAGAACTTCCGCTGACGGTTGGTTGTTGGGGAACACGCCGGCGACGACACCGCCTGTCGCGCTTCACGTTCGGCGAACGGGTCGGTCATCGGCATGGGTACATTGCCGGCTTGCAATGGGGCAGCGGGTCGAACGGACCCGCACTCTGCGTAAGGGTCTGGCGACGTTGATCGTCGTGGGGTCGGCGTGGCGGCGCGACAGGCACTGTCGTGGGCGGTGTGTTCACCCAATCCAAGGTCAGTAGCGACCCGGGCGCCCATTGCATTCGAGCTATGCACCGTTGGCGGAGCGCGATAGGGCTCCGCGGAACGATGAGGCTCGGTAAGGCG
>DATLIL010001251.1:0-3467 GCA_035539475.1 Polyangiaceae bacterium | reverse complement strand
CACCTGCACGATCCACGGCTCGATCGCGCGATCCGGGATTTCCTGGCTCGCGAGCGCGCCGCGGTCGACGAGCACATCGAGATTTCGAAGAGCGAGAGCCGGCTCAAGTAGGTTAACGCAACCAGCGACTCGGCGCTGTGCGCCAACGTGCGACAACCTGCGTGACTGGTTGCACATTTCTTCTTCAATCACTGGACGCAGGTGCTTCTCTCTTTGCGAGCCTGGATGCGCTGCAACATCCTCTGTGGCGTGACTCCTTCTTCTTATCGCGGCCTGGGTGTTCTTTGTTCGTTCGCGCTCGCCTGCTCTGCGGGTGGCGGGTCGGACGCCCCACCCAACAAGGGCAGCGGAGCAAGCTCCAGCGGCGGCACGATCGCCATCGGCGGAGGCGGTAACGGCGGCAACGGCTCGACCATCAACGTTGGGGCCAATGGCGGCGATACCGGCGGCGGCGATACCGACAACCCCGCGACGTGCGCGGAGGCAGAAGCCAACCGCACCTACGTCGGCTGTGAGTTCTGGCCGACCGTGAACTACAACCCCGTGTACACCGACTTCGACTTCGCGGTCGTGCTCGCCAACGGCGGCGGGACCGAGGCGACCATCGAAGTCACCGGCCCGGGCGGCTTCAGCGCCAGCGACACCGTGCCGGCGGGTGGGCTCACGACCGTGATCTTGCCGTGGGTGGCCGAGCTCAAGGGGCCCGAGTTCTCGCGCGTCAACACGAGCACGGGGCGCGCCACGGCTTCGGTGCTCGCGCCGGCCTCGGCGTATCGAGTGACGAGCAGCGTTCCGGTCACGGCCTGGCAGTTCAACCCGCTGCAGTACAAGAAGCCGATCGCGGAGGTGTCCGGCGGCTGCGGCACTCAGTTCGGCACGATGGACTGCTACTCGGCCTCGAACGACGCCTCGTTGCTCCTGCCCACCACCGCCATGACCCAGGCCTATCGCGTCTTCACGCGTGCTGGCCTGTTCGGCGGCTCGCCTGGCCAGGCTTACACCAGCGCAACGAGCGGCGTGGCGATCACGGCGACGGCCGACGCCACCACCGTGACCGTTCAGCTCTCGCCCACCTGCGCGGCGGGTGTCTTCAGCGGCAGCGGAAGCTGCCTCGCCGCCGGCACCGGCGTCACCGCGGCCGTGGCTGGCGACATCGTGGATTTCACCCTGGACGCGGGCGACGTCCTCCAGCTCCTGGGTGAGCAGGCGGCCGGCGACAGCCTGGTGCACGCTGATCTGAGCGGCACCGTGATCAACTCCACCCTGCCGGTGCAGGTGATCGGCTTCAATCCGATCAGCAACGTACCCGACGTGCCCAACGCCGATCACCTCGAGGAGACCGTTCTCCCCGCCGAGGTGCTGGGCACCGAGTACGTGGTCGTACCGCCCACCTCGCCGAGCGGCGTGGTCAAGGGCGGTCACATGGTGCGCATCTACGGCAACGTCGACGGCACGATGCTGACCTACGACACCAAGCCCACGGGCGCACCCGACACGATCGACGCCGGCGACGTCGTCGAGTTCGGACCGTCGCTCGACATGTTCAAGGTGACGGGCTCCGCGTCCTTCGCCGTCGGCTCGTTCATGCTCGGCGGGCAGCTCCAGGGCGACGGCGTTTGCCCGGATTTCCCCTGCTCCGGCGATCCGTCGTTCAGCATGATGGTGACACCGCAGCAGTTCCGCAAGCAGTACACGTTCCTCGCGCCAGTCGACTACGACAAGAACTACGCCGACGTGCTCGTGCCCGACGGCGCTACGGTAACCCTCGACGGCGCTCCCCTCACCGGCGCCCCCACCGCGATCGGGGCCACCGGCTGGTCCGTGGTGCGCGAACCGCTCGGCCCGGGCGAAGGCGGCGCCCACCGCCTGGAGAGCGACCAGCCCATCGGCCTCCAGGTCATGGGCTTCGGCCACGCCTCGAGCTACTACTACCCGGGCGGCCTGCGCCTGGAGCTGATCGCCCCTCCGCCCACGATCGTGAAGTAGCTTCCGCGAAAAAAACGCGCAACCATCGCCGCCGCCGGCCGATTCAAGCGAGGCCGATGGCACATGAGCGACGACAAGACCGAGCAGCCGACAGCCCGGCGCCTGCGCAAAGCACGCGAGCAGGGCGACAGTCCGCTCTCGGGAGCCCTCGTCCAGGGGGCGGCCTTCGCTGTCGCGCTGTGGCTGACCCCGGCAGCGGTGGCGGCGCTGGCGGTGCAGGCTGGAGACCTCCTGCGCGCGGCCATCAGCCGACCCGAAGAACCACTCTCGGCGCTCGACGCGGCGCTGTCGGTCATCACGCTGACCGCCCCGCTGCTCTTCGCCGTCGCGCTGACGGCGGCGGTCGTCGGCGGCGTGCAAACGGGCGGGACGATCGCGTCCGAGAAGCTGGCTCCCAGCCTCGAACGCCTCGATCCCTGGAACGGCCTGAAGCAACTGTTCTCGGCGGTCAGGCTCTTCGGCGTGGTCCGTGCGCTGGCAGCAGCGAGCTTCGTCGCCTACTTCACCTGGGACACCCTGCGCGCCCACATGGCCGATGTCGCCAACAGCGCCGGTCAGGTCACGGCCATCACCCTGCTGGCTCGTGGCCTCGGCGAGCGCATCGGCTGGTGGGCTGCCATCGTCGGCCTCGGCCTCGGCGGCCTGGATTTCCTCTTCACGCAGCAGGCCTTCTTGCGGCG
Organism: Polyangiaceae bacterium; assembly: GCA_035539475.1. Classification (GTDB taxonomy): domain Bacteria; phylum Myxococcota_A; class Polyangia; order Polyangiales; family Polyangiaceae; genus PMG-095. The sequence continues at coordinate 801 of DATLIL010001251.1, read as the reverse complement.
CAATCGCATGACCAAGGACGAGGTCAAGCGTGAGCACCGCGAGAGCGAGGGCGATCCCGAGGTCAAGGCAGCCCGCCGCCGCGCCCACCACGAGGCGCTCGCCGGCGCCGCCCTCAACGCCGTCAAGAAAGCAACGGTGCTGATCGTGAACCCGACGCACCTCGCCACCGCGCTGCGCTACGACGAAAACGAAGATCAAGCCCCGCTCATCCTCGCCCAGGGCCAGGGCGATCTCGCCAAGCGCATGATCGACGCGGCCCACGCCTACGGCGTCCCCGTCGTGCGCGACGTGCCCATCGCTCGCGCCCTCCGCGATCTCGAGGTCGGCGAAGAGATCCCCGAAGCCCTGTACGAGGCGGTCGCCGAAATCCTGCGCGAAATCTGGGCCAGCGAGCAGCCTCGCGAGCCAGAAGAGCCCTGAGCCGTCGCCGTTCGATTGGTTGGGGAACACGCTGGCTACGGAGCTGCCTGTCGCGCTTCAAGCAAACGGCGAACGAAGACGTCCGGCGCGATACTCCTCGAGCGTCATCTTCGCGGCCAGTGCGATCGGCCCTGCTTCTCGCGCGATCCGCTCGAGCACAGAGCGCGCAGCAGGGTCGCCTCGCGAGAGCAACTCGGCAGCCGCCCAGGAGCGAACATGAGCCGACTCGTCCTCCAGCAGCGTACGGAAAGCGGCCTCGCCGAGGTCGCCAGCGGCGTCGAGAGCCTCGGCCGCCCCTTTCATCTGCCGATGGAGGGCGTGGTCGCGTTGCGCCGGCGTCGCGAAATCACCCTTCTCGATCGCGGCTGCACGAAACTGGG
>DATLIL010001250.1:0-9684 GCA_035539475.1 Polyangiaceae bacterium | reverse complement strand
TGGCTCGTCTTCCGCGCGGTCGGCTCGCTCGTCAGCCTGGCCACCCTGCTGCGTGTCCTCGCAGCCCTCGCCGTCGCCCTCACCCTCGGGCGCTTCCTGCCCTACGCCGGCAAGCTCTTCACGCTGGTCTACGCCGCGCTGGTCGCCCTGGTCTACGTCGCCACGCTGGTCATCTCGCGCGAGCTCGGCAAAGAGGATCTGGCCCTGGTCAATCGCGTCCTCCGCCGTCGCAAAGCCTGATCTCGGTCTGGTTTGTGGGAACACCTGCTCGGCCGCGCTGCGCGCGGCCTCGCGGTTTGTTTTTTTGTTTTGCGGAGTGCCTGCGCATTGGCGCTTGGCCTTCCGGGTGACTTGAGAGAAAGCGGCGCCTGTTCGGTCAGTTTGTGGTGACTCGGGTCTCCCTTCCAGATCGTGATCTGTTCTTCCAAGATCCATGAGGTAGTGGCAGCTCAGCTCGCTGACGCGAGCTTCGCAGAGACCACAGGTCTAACTACGAGCGCGGCCCTTATCAGGCTTGCAATGCGTCAGGTGTGCGCCGGGAGTTTGATTGGGGAACACGCCGGGTACGGCACTGCCTGTCGCGCTACACGGCCGGATACTGCAAGTCTTGGGCTGCGACAGGCAGCGGCGTACGCGGCGTGTTCACAAACTAGAGCTCGACGGCGACTTCGCGGGCGGCGGAGGAGCAGCTCGGCGCGGGCTCGACCGGGAGCTCACCGTCGAAAACGGTGTCCGGGCCAGCGATGATCGTCAGGTCGAGGATCACCGCGGTGTTGTCGAAGTCGAGCAGGGAGATGCCGTTCTCGTCGCAGCTGCCGCCGGAAAACGTGCCGGGACAGCTGGCGGTCTTCATCACGCTGGTGCCGTCGGCGACGTAGCGGCCGACGAGCGAGAATTGATACGCCGGGAGCGCGGCGCTCAGGCTGAGCTCGAGCGGCACCAGGCAGACGGTCGGAATCGCCGTGTCGTCCCAGCAGCCTGCCAAGAGCAGCGCCAGCAAGAGCTTGCGAAGACGCGCGCCAGTCACGTCAGTCGCCCGCGCGGATGGCTTCGCGCACGAAGAGCTCTTCCAGGGTTTCGTGACGGGGCAAGACCTCGAGCACGACCGCGCGCGCCGAGAGTGCCTGCTCGAGCACCACTTGCACGCGAGCGTCGCCCTGCGCTTCGACCACGAGCTGTTCGCCGACGCGCCTGCTGGCGAAGCCCGCGGCAGCGAGGCGCTGCTCGAGCTCCTCGCTGGCCGAGGCGAGCACGACATCGGTGTGCCGGACGTTGCGGTTCAAGAGCTCGTCGAGGACGCCGCTCACGACCACCTCGCCCTCGCGCAGGATGGTCACGCGATCGCACAGCGTCTCGACGTCGTTCAGGATGTGGGTGGAGAAGAAGATCGTGCGACCGCGCGAGCGCTCCTCGACGATGAGGTCGCGCACCTCCTTGCGACCCACGGGATCGAGCCCGCTCATCGGCTCGTCGAGGATCAGAAGCTCCGGATCGGCTACCAGCGCCGCCGCGAGCCCGGTGCGCTGCAGCATGCCCTTGGACAGGCGGCGCACGGGGCGATCGGCGGCGTAGAGCAGCCCGACGAGGCCGAGCACCTCCCGGGTGCGGGCCCTCGCGGCGCGGCCGCTGAGCCCCGAAAGCCTGCCGCAGAGCTCCACGAACTCCGCCGGAGTCAGGTACGGGTAGACGTACGGGCTCTCCGGCAAGAAGCCGACCTTCTCCATGGCGCGGGCGCTCGGAATCGCGTGACCAAAGACGGCGGCGCTGCCGGAGCTCGGCCTGATCAGACCGGTCAGCATCTTGATGGTGGTCGTCTTGCCGGCACCGTTCGGGCCCAAGAAGCCGAAGATCGAGCCCTCTTCGACGTCGAACGAGATGCCGCGCACGGCCAGCACTCGGCGCATGAACAGGCCGAGCCGAAACTCTTTTCGGAGCCCGCGAACTTCGATCAGCGGCCTGACCACGACGGCCAAGGTTACAACGGACGCGGGCGTGGTCTCGTGCTCACGAAGGTCTTATCGAAGCGAGCACCGCGAGCGGGCCCTCGGGCCGGCCCTGACGACACGTTTGCAACTTCGAACGGACACCCAAAGGGTGCTAAAAAAGGCGTGATGCACGGTGGCCGCGGGGCAACAGGCGTGGCGGTCCAAAGAAGAACCTCCGTTTGCGAGCGACAATGAGACTCCTAGGGTTTGCAGCGCTGTCCATCCTCGGCTCGTTTGCTGCGTCGGTAGCAGCTCAGGAACCGCCTCCCCCGCCGCCGCCTCCTCCGCCCGCAGCGCCCGCTCCCGCGCCCGCAGCGCCCGCTCCCGCAGCGCCGCCTGCGGAGGGTCAGCCCGCTCCCATGCAACCGCCTCCGGGTGAGCCCGCTCCGGCGCAACCGGGCGCGGCCGCCGGCGCTGAAGCAACGTGGAGCGCGGACGCCGGCTGGGACGCCAACGCCACGGATGGCGCAGACGTCGGCATGGAAAGCGCGGAGCCTACCGAAGGCGCCGAACAGCGGAACGCCTGGCGCGCGTCGACGATGCGCGAGGGCAACACGATCCGCGCGAGCACCGGTCTACTCCACGTCGTTCAGGCGGGCTCGGGCGCGCCGGGAACCTTTCGTGTCTCGCTCACCGGCACCTATTTCTCGGCGACCGGTTTTCTCTGCAACTCCGACACTCCCTGCCCTGTCTTCGGCAACGAAAGCCCCACCGAGCAGGACGAGGTCGATCGTGTCGGCGCGCACCTCGGCATCTCGGCCACACCCTGGCCCTTTCTCGAGGCGTACCTGGGCTTTCACAACCACGCGACCAGCGACAACCGCAGCAGGCCGACGCTGCTGCAGGTTCTGGGCGACACGAACCTCGGCATCAAGGCCTTCATGCCGTACAAGCCCGATCGCATCTTCGGGCTCGGCGGCAGCCTCGACCTTTTTCTGCTGAACGGCACGGGCGGCGTCGGTATCGACGGCGGCGGCACGAGCTTCGCGCTGCGCGGCCTGGCCTCGCTCAACCTGGATAACCGCCTGGAGCAGGAAAAGGTCATCCCGCTGCGGTTTCACTTCAACCTCGGCTACCTGTTCGACAACTCCTACGCCGTCGTCGAGGAGCTCGAGACCACCGAGCCGCCCGAGGGTCGCGGCGAGAACATCTCGCGCATCGAGCGCTTCGGCCTGGACATCAACCGCACCGACTTCTTCGAGATCGGCCTCGCCGGTGAGTACGTGCACCCGGTGATCCGGCCTTTCATCGAGTGGAGCATCGACGTGCCGGTGAACCGCCGCGACTACGTCTGCAACGTCAACCAGGCCGAGGCTCGCGGCGATCTCTGTCTCGGCGAAAACCAGCGCTTCAGCATTGCGCCGTCGCGCTTCACGCTCGGCGCGCGCCTGTTCCCGTGGAAGGGCCGCGGGCTGTCGTTGCTCGGCGCCGTCGACATCGGCACGGGCGCCACCAGCGAGTTCGTCGACGAGGTCGCGCCCGAACCGCCGTGGAACCTTTACTTCGGCTTCGGCTACGCCGTCGACACGGTGCCTCCGGAGCCGGTGGTCAAGAAGGTCGAGGTCCCCTCCACCACTCCCGCAGCAGTCGCGGTCGAGGCCGATCAGTACGTGCGTGGTGTCGTGGTCGAGAAGGGCACCACCAACCCGATCCCGAACGCAGTCGTGAAGTTCGAGGGCCGCCAGATGCCCGGCATGCTGACCGGCGACGACGGCGCGTTCACCACCGTCGATCTCGCGCCCGGCACCTACACCTTCTCCATCAGCGCGCCCGGGTTCCGCGAAGGCCAGTGCATCGCCACCGTGCCGCTACCGGGCGCCGCGGCGCCGCAACCGCCCGCTGCCGCTCCTGCTCCGGGCGCGGCTCCTGGCGCAGCGCCCGCTCCGGGTCAGCCTCCGGCGGCGTCCGGCGGCTGGGGCGCTCAGCCCGGCGCTCAACCGGGCGCGCCGGTTCCGCCGGGTCCGGGAGCTCCCCCGCCGAGCGCAGGCGTCGGCGGCAAGCCCGCCGACATCGTGGTCCAGACGCAGTGCGAGCTCGAGCCGATGCCCAAGGTCGGCAACGTGGCCGGCTCCCTGCTCGACTCGGCGACGCAAGCCCCGGTGCCCGGCGCCAGGGTCATCATCACCGATCGCCTGAACCGCTCGCTCGAGCTCACCGCCGATCAGGCTGGCGCCTTCCGCTTCGAGAACGTGCCGCCCGGAACAGTGAAGATCACCGTCGACGCGCCCGGCTACCTGCCCAGCGTCAACGAGTTCACGATCAAGCCCCGCGAGGACGTCCCGGCGCGGATCATGCTCAACAAGCGGCCGACGCAGGCGAGCGTCGTGGTCACGCCCAAGGAGCTCAAGCTCAAGCGCCAGGTGCACTTCCTCAAGGACATGGCCACGATTGAGCCCGACTCGATGAGCATCATCGAGGAGATCGCCGACACCCTGAAGACGCACCCCGAGATCCGCGGCATCGAGATCCAGGGCCACACCGACAATCAGGGCACGCCGGTCTACAACCTGCGCCTGAGCCAGAACCGCGCTCAGGCCGTGCTCGACGCGCTGGTCAAGCTGGGCGTGGAGCCGTCGCGGCTCGAGGCCAAGGGCTACGGCCAGGACAAGCCGCTCTTGCCGAACACCAACGAGCCCAACCGCGCCAAGAACCGCCGCGTTCAGCTGATCATCAAGGGTAAGTAACTCAAGTCGCTTTGGTAGCGACGATGAGGTCGCGCAGGATCGCCTGATCGACTCGGTGCTCGAAGGCCGAGAACGACGGCGACGTGCGCACGCTGAAGCCGCTCTTTTCGGCGAGCTCGCACAGCTGCTCGCGGCCGGCCACCAGCGTATTCCAGGCCAGCCCGAGGGCGCCGCCCGGACGCAGCATGGAGTGCCAGACCGGCAGCGCGGCCCGCAAGAGCTCGAGCGGTCGTCGCGAGCGCTCCCTGGGCCCGGACTGGCTGCCGTGCTGCACGCCGTAGGGAGCGTCGGTCACGATCAGATCGAAGGAGCGCGGCGGCAGTACCTCGCTCGTCAGCAACGTGTCGGCGTTGACGACGTTGATCGCCTGCGTCTCGCCGGCCTTGTAGGCGGCCTTGTCGGCGCCGAGCACGAGGCTCAGCCGGCGGTAGCCCTTGACGTGGCCGAGCTGGGCCTGGTGCTTGAGCCGCTTGTCCTTGACCCAGCGCTGAATGAAATTGGCGTAAGCCTCGAAATCCTGCTTGTCGATCTCGACGCCGCCACAGTCGAAGCCGTACATCAGGGCCTGATTCAGCGTCGTGCCCCGACCGCACAGCGGATCGAGCACGCTGAATTTTCGGCCCGGGAACTCCGCCGCGAACGCGCTGGCAGCGAGCGTCACGTTGAGCAGGAGCTTGGTGAAGGTCTCGTTGGTCTTGCCGGAGTACTTCTGGATCGTGACGAGATCCGAGTCGAAGCGATCGGAGCGCTCGAGCTCGAGCGGCGTCAGCTTGCCGTCCTCGATCGCGAACAGCGCGAAGATGGACGACAGGTTGGAGAGCACGGCAACGGCGCGCGGAGCGAGCTCGCTGGCCGAAAACGTGACGTAGTCGACGGAGCCGAGCCGGGTGATGCCGATCTCGGACAGCGCTCCTGCCAGCATCGTCTCGTTGACGACGCCGAGCTCGGCCATGGTGAGCCCGGCCGCAGCCGACGAGTACACGCGGTTGCTGGCAGGTGCGATCAGCAAGCCGTAGCGGGGCATGACGGCGCTAGTTCGAGCCTGCTTGACCGGCCGCGCCGGCGGACACGCCGCCCGCCCCGCCCTCGCCGTTGAACGTGCTGCAAGCGGCGCAGCCCAGCGTCTCCGCCTCGCTGGCGCAGTAGCGGTCCCACTTCTTCTCGCAGCAGTAGGCGTCGACGTAACAAACGCACTCTTCGACGGCGACGTCGCCGCAGCCGGCGTGCGGCTGCTTCTCGCAGCACGACGACCACTGCCCGCTGCCGGGATTCTGCACGGGCAGCATACTCGGCGCGCCGCCCGCGGCCTCGGGGGGCTCGCCGCTCGCGCCGGCGCTGCCGTCGCTGCTGCTCTCCGGGATCATGAGGATCGGACAGATGCCGCAGCCGAGCTCGTCGACCGCGCGCACGCAGGCGGTGTCCCAAGCCGTGTTGCAGCAGTAGCTGCCCTCGGCGCACACACACGCCTCGACGGCGTCGTTGTCGCAACCCTTGCCCTCATGCGCGCTGCAGCAGTTGCCGGGCTCGCCGAGGCTGGGCGCCACGATCGTCGGCTCATCGGACGCCGGAGAGCTCGGCCCGGGTGTTGCGCTGGTGTCGTCGACGTCACTGCCCGACGACGACGCAGCACCGGCGGCACGAGAGGCGACCTCCGGGGCGCCCTCGCCGCTGCAGGCGAACGCGATCATGAGAACGGACAGCAAACCCAAAGCAGCCGAACAGCGCACCTTGGAGCTCCTTATCAGCAAAGCAAGTGAAGTAGGACTCGACTCTAGCATGGAACGCGCAGCGCCGAGCCATGCCCGCGAAATCCCGGCTATTCGTGCTTGTCGCGTTCGATCTCGCCGAGCAGCTCTTCCACACGCGCTGCCGCGTCGTGACCGGCGTCGTAATAGAAGCGGAGCTCCGGTGCCTTGCGCAGCGCGAGTCGCGGCGCGAGCGCACGACGTAGGATGTTCTGCGCGCGCTTGAGGCGTGTGAGGAGCTGCTTGCGAGCCTTCTCATCGTCGGGGCCCAACAAGCGCACGTGGATGCTGGCGATCGAGAGATCAGCGGTGACCTCGACCTCGGTCACCACCACGCCGGCCATGGCAGGGTCGTCGAGCTCGCGGCGCAGCACGTCGGTGAAGTGCCCTCGCACGAGCTCGGCCACGCGCTTGCCGCGGCGTCCATCACCGGTCGTCGGGCTCATGACTCCTCCTCCCCGCGAGCGCGTTCGATCTCGTCGAGCACGTTCTCGATGCCGCCACGGATGCCGGAGCCGCCGTGACCGAAGCTGACGATCTCGGTGGCCACGTCGGCCAGCACCGCGTCAGCCACCGAGCGGGCCATGCCGGTGGCGGCCGAGAGCGTCTCGGAGCAGCGTGCGCTGTCGTTCGAGATCGCGCTCACCGCCACGGTCGCCACCTGATAGCGCTCGAGGTCGCCGACCTCGGCCACGGCCACGGGCAGCCGAGAACGCAGCCTGTCCTTGAAGCTCTTCACCACGCGCCGGCGATCCTTGAGCGAGCGCGCGCCGGGGATCTGCAAGACGAACCTGGCGACGCCAACGAACATGACCTCGGAACTATAGCGTCTGCTTGACTTGCTCGACCTCGAAGGCCTCGAAGATGTCGCCGTTCTGGATGTCCTGGTTGCCTTCGAGCGAGATACCGCACTCGAAGCCTTCCTTGACGTCACGGGCGTCGTCCTTGAAGCGCTTGAGCGCCGCGATCTTGCCAGTCCAGATGATGTCGCCGCCGCGGTTGACGCGAACGCCGGCGGAACGCTTGATCACACCGTCCGTGACCATGCAACCGGCCACGACGCCGCTCTTGCTGGTCTTGAACACCTGGCGAACCTCGGCCTTGCCGATGGCCTTTTCGACCAGCTGCGGCGCGAGCAAGCCCTCCATCGCCGCCTTCACCTCGTCGACGACGTTGTAGATGATGTTGTAGGGGCGGATCTGAACGCCGCTCTTCTGGGCCAGCGACGCTGCCTTGCCGGCCGGGCGCACGTTGAAGCCGATGATGATGGCCCCAGCCGCCAGGGCCAGGTTCACGTCGCCTTCGGTGATGGCGCCGGCAGCCGAGTGCACGACGCTGACCCTGACCTTCTCGGTGGAGAGCTTGGTCAGCGCCTCGCTGACGGCTTCGACCGAGCCCGCCACGTCCGCCTTGATGATCAGCTTGAGCTCGAGCTGCTCGTTCTCCTTGAGCGCTTCATGCAGCTCTTCGAGCGACATGGCGCGGGCGCCGGTCGAGGGCGCCAGGCTCTTGCTCTTCTTGACCTGACGGCTCTCGGCGATCTCGAGAGCCTTCTTCATGTCCTTGATCACGTGCACCGGGTCACCGGCGGAAGGCACGTCGGACAGACCGATGACCACAGCCGGGGTGGCCGGACCGGCCTCGGTCAGTGTGCGACCGTAGCTGTCGTGCAGCGCGCGCACCTTGCCGGCCGCGCCGCCAGCGAGGATCACGTCGCCGGGGTTCAGCGTGCCGTCGGTCACCAGGATGGTGGCCACGGGACCGCGCCCGCGGTCGAGCTGGGCCTCGATCACGACGCCCGTCGCCGGACGGTCGGGATTCGCGCGCAGCTCGAGGATCTCCGCCTGCAGCACGAGGCGCTCGAGCAGATCGTCGATGCCCTGGCCGGTCATGGCGCTGACTTCCTGGAACAGCGTGTCGCCGCCCCACTCTTCAGCCACCAGGCCCGACTCGCTGAGCTGACGCTTGACGCGGTCGGCGTTGGCGTCGGGCTTGTCGATCTTGTTCACCGCCACCACGATCGGCACCTTCGCCGCCTTGGCGTGGGCGATGGCTTCTCGCGTCTGCGGCATCACGCCGTCGTCGGCGGCGACCACCAGCACCACGATGTCCGTGGTGCGGGCGCCGCGCGCACGCATGGCCGTGAACGCCTCGTGACCCGGTGTGTCGAGGAAGGTGATCTTGCCGTGCGAGGTTTCGACCGAATAGGCACCGATGTGCTGGGTGATGCCGCCCGCCTCACCGCCGGCCACGTTGGCCTTGCGGATGCGGTCGAGCAGGCTGGTCTTGCCGTGGTCGACGTGACCCATCACGGTCACGACCGGCGGCCTCAGCAATGCCTCGGCGCCGGCTTCGACCTCGCCCTGGGCCGCGACGATCTGATCGGCTTCGCTGACCGCGACGTCCTCGACCTCCCAGCCGAACTCGTTGGCGACGATCTTGGCCGTGTCGGCGTCGAGCGTGGTGTTGATGTTCACGCCGGTCATGCCCAGGCGCATGAGCTTCATGAGCATCTCGGTGGCCTTGATGCCCATCTTGCCGGCCAGCGACTGCAGCGCGATGGTCTCCTCGATGCGCACGACGCGCTTGTGCGCGCCGCGCTCCTGCGTGGAGACGTGCACCGGCGCCTTCACGCCGCCACGCGGTCCGCCGAACTGTCCGGGCCGACCGCCGCGGAAGCCGGGGCGACCACCGGGGCCGGGGCGACCACCTTGCATGCCGCCTGGACCCGGGCGGCGCATGCCGGCGCCAGCCTTGGGATCGTATTGCACACGACGCGGAGTACCGGCGCCGCGCTGCACCTGCGGCATCGGCACGCCGGGGCGGCCTTCCCAGACGTCGATGCCGGTCTTCGGCGTGGTCGACGGACGGGGCGGAGCCGAAGCGGTCACCGGCGGCGGCGTCGGCGCGACCGGGGGCCGGGGCGTTTCAATCACCGTGGGCTGGGCCGAAGCCGGCGGCGGTGTCGGGGCGCTGGGAGCCGCAGCCACGCTCGCGGGCGCAGCAGAAACGGGCGGCGGAGCAGACTCGGGCTCGGGTGCGGGCGCGGGCGCGCGCGGCGGCTCGACTGCTGGTGGCGCCGGCGGGGGCGCCTCGATTTCACGTGCCGACTGCACGGTGGCAGGTCCTGTGCTCATGGAGATCGGGGGAGGCTCGGGCGTCGGCCGAGGCAGCGGCGCGGGCAAGGGCGCAGCCGTCGGTGGGGGCAACGGGGCCGCCATCGGGGCCGAGCGCGGCTCGGGAACCGGGGCCGAGAACGGAGCGGAGGCC
>DATLIL010001249.1:0-4122 GCA_035539475.1 Polyangiaceae bacterium | reverse complement strand
GGCTTCTCGTTCAACCAGTACCTGGTCGTGGACGACGAGCCGCTGCTGTACCACAGCGGCCCGCGAGCGATGTTTCCACTGGTGAGCCAGGCCATCGGCCACGTGCTGCCCGTCGAAAGGCTGCGCTGGCTGGCCTACTCCCACTTCGAAGCGGACGAGTGCGGTGCGCTCAACGAGTTCCTGGCGGTCGCTCCACAGGCGCAAGGTGTGTCCTCGACCGTCGGCGCCATGGTGTCGGGTAACGACTTCGCGATCCGGCCGGTGCGGGCCCTGGCCGACGGCGAGGTGCTCACCACCGGCAAGCGCAGCCTGCGCTGGCTCGACACGCCTCACCTGCCGCACGGCTGGGACAGCGGCCTCATGTACGACGAGAGCAGCCGTACGCTGTTCTCCGGTGACCTCTTCACCCAGCCCGGCGCCCACACGCCGGCGCTGACCGAGGGCGACATCCTCGGCCCGAGCGAGGCTTTCCGTGGCGCCATGGACTACTACTCGCATACGAAAAACCTCGCGCCGCTGATCGAGAAGCTCTCGCGGCTGGAGCCGCGCACGCTCGCCTGCATGCACGGCTCGGCCTGGCGCGGTGACGGCGCAAAGCTCCTGCGCGCGCTCGGCCACGCCCTGGACGGCGCTCTGGTATAGTCGCGCGCCTGATGGCGCCGGAGGAGCAGATCGATGGAGAGCTCGCGCAACGGATCGCGGCCAGTCGGGACCCCGAGGCCGAGGCCGAGCTCTGCCGCCGGTTCTGGCCGCGCCTGCGTGCCTTCGGTCTGCGCCGTCTCAAGAGCGAGCAGGACGCGGTCGACCTCGCCCAGCAGGTGCTCGTGATCACGCTCGAGGCTCTGCGCGCCGGCCAGGTGCAGGAGCCCGAGCGCATCGCGGCCTTCGTCATGGGTGCCTGCCGCAACACGCTGCTCGATCGCTACAAGGTGGACCGGCGCCGCGGCGAGCTCCTGCACCAGTTCAGCGCCAGCGACCCCGTCGCCTACGAGCCGGCGCCGCCGGTCGATAGCCTGCGCCTGACCGGCTGCCTCGAGCACCTGCCCGAACGCGAGCGTGCGATCGTGGTGAGCACCTACCTCGAGGAGCAGAGCGGTGCCGAGATCGCCGCGGGGCTCGGCATGGAGCTCGGCAGCGTGCGCGTCGCGCGCCATCGGGCGCTCAAGCGGCTCCTGGAGTGCATGGGAGGTGACCCGTGATCGCGCTCGAACGATTGATCGCGCTTTCGCTCGATGAGCTGTCTGGCGCCGAGCTCGACGAGGCCGAGCTGCACGTGCTGTCTTGCTCGAGCTGCGCGCGCACGCTCGAGACGCTGGTCCAGCTCGGCTCGGCGACGCGAGCGCTACTGCGGGACGGTAAGGTGCTGAGCTTCTTGTTGCCGGCGCAGAGCGCACGGCTCGACGCGCTCGGCCTGATCTCGCGCCGCTACCGGCTGGAGCCCGACGAGGTGGTGCCGTGCAGTGTCGGGGTGGACGACATCTATCTGCTGACGGAGCTCCAGGCCGATCTCACCGGCGTCACGCGGGTCGATCTCGTGTTTCGCCCCGAGCACGGCGTGCCGGGACATCGCTTCAACGACGTGCCGTTCGACGCTGCGAGCGGCATGGTGGCTTTCGTCAATCGCGGCGATGTCGTGCGCCAGGTGCCCACGACGGCCATCCACCTCGAGCTCTTCGCCGTGGACGGCGAGCGCGAGCGGCTACTGCACAAGTACGTGCTGGATCACGACGCCGGGCGGCAGTAGCCGCCGGGGCCGAGCTGGAAGCCCGGATTGCAGACGCAGACACCGGTATCGGTGCACTTGCCCCACAGCGCCGAGACCTTGGGATCCTCGTTGCAGGTCTGATCGGCGCCGACGGTGCAGGGTGAGCGCTTGCCAGTCGGTTGTTCGACGGGCGCGCCGCCGCCCGGCGCGGAGCAGCAGACGCCGCCTTCGCCGCCAGGACCCACCATCCCGATCTGGGTACGGCCGCTTGGACAGCCGTCGTGCAGCACCTCGCCGGACTGCGCCTGGCATTCTTCGGGCGTCAGCGGTTTGGCGCCGGGCTCTTCGGCGGGCGGTAGCGGTGGGGTCGCCGCGGGCTCGTTGGTTTGGCCGCCGCAAGCAACGACGGCGAACGAGAGCACGGCGAAGAGCATCGAGCTACGGAACATCCGCGGATCATAGTCCCAGCGCGGGCAACGCGTCGCCCATTTCGCCGGGAGCGTCGCCGCGCGTCTCGTCGTCGCCGAGGCCGAGCTGGCCGTCGGTGGCGTCGCCCCAGCATTTCACGCTGTGGTCCGCGAGGAGTGCGCAGTTGTGGCGTGTTCCCGCGCTGATCGCGAGCGTGCTTTTCCCCACGCCCAGATCGACGGCTGGCAGCGCGTCGCCCATCTCTCCGGGTTCATCGCCGAGGTGAGCGCTGGGCACGGTGTCGTCGCCGATCTCCGTGACCGCGCCCTGGCCGAGCACGCCGGCGAAACTTGCACCGAAGCATTCGACTCGGCCGCCTTCGAGCAGCACGCAGGTGTGATTGCCGCCGGCGCTGACCGCGAGCGGTCGCCTGTCGCCGAGGTCGGCGGCGAGCAGTGTGTCGCCCATCTCGCCCGGCTCGTCACCGCGGTCGTTCGTGTCGCCGAGGCCGAGCTGACCGCGCGGGTTGCCGCCCCAGCACTTGACGCTGCCGTCGTCGAGCAGCGCGCAGCTGTGATCGGCGGCCGCGGCGACGGCCAGTGCCGTGTGACCGCTGCCGAGCTCGATCGCGGGTAACGCGTCACCGAGCTCACCGGGCTGATCGCCGCGGTGCTCGAGGTCGCCCTGACCGAGCTGCCCGAACGAGCCGTGACCCCAGCACTTGACGCTGCCGTCGTCGAGCAGGGCGCAGCTGTGCGCGAAGCCGGCGGACACCGCCGTCACGGTTCGGCCCGTACCGAGCTCGAGCGGCGGCAATGCGTCGCCCATCTCGCCCGGCTGATCACCGCGATTGTCGTACTCGTCGCCGCTGCCGTTGCGCCCGGCGTAGGCGCTGCCCCAGCACTTCATCGTCGCGTCGTCGAGGATCGCACAGGTGTGCGCGCCGCCCGCGTCGAGGGCGACCGCGCGCCGGCCGCTGCCGAGCTCGACCACGGGTAATGCGTCGCCCATTTCACCCGGCTGATCGCCACGGTTTTCGACGTCGCCGCTGCCGAGACGGCCATGCTCGGCGGCGCCCCAGCACTTGACGCTGCCGTCGTCGAACAGCGCGCAGGTATGGTCGTCGCCCGCGGCGACGCTCACCACCTGGGGCGCACGAGCAGGCTGCGCCGGCTCCTCGGTTTCACCGCAGGCGAGACACCAGCCGCACAAGAAGAGTGAAGGGAGCCCGAACGGCTGCGTCTTCATCACGGCACGCTTTTCGACATAGGCAGGAATGCGCGGCGGCGCAACGGCGTTTCCGCCAGCGTCCCCTTGCAACGACGTACACTGCTCGCTTTGGCGACGCTCGGCGTGGCCTTCGTCGCTGCGGTGCTCTGGCGTCTCGGACCTGCGCTCGGCCCCGATCGCGCCGAGATCGCGCTCACGGAGCTCGGGCCGACCTTGCGCCGAGAGCTCGCGGCGCGCGGTAGCTCGCTCGGCGCCCCCGCTTTCGTACGCATCTTCAAGGAGCCGCCCCTGCTCGAGCTCTGGACCCGTGGGGAAGAGCACTTCGCGCTGTTCCGGAGCTATCCGATCTGCCGCTATTCCGGCAAGCTCGGCCCCAAGACGCGCGAAGGTGATCGTCAGGCGCCCGAGGGGTTCTATCGCGTGCTGGCCGAGCAGCTCAACCCGCGTAGCCGCTTTCATCTCTCGTTCGACCTCGGCTACCCGAACGCGTACGAGCTCGCACTGGGCTTCAGCGGGAACGCCCTGATGGTTCACGGTAGCTGCGTTTCGATCGGTTGCTACGCGATGGGGGACGCCGCCATCCGTGAGATCTACACCGTGATCAGCGAGGCACTGCGAGCAGGACAAGACGGCGTCTGGGTACATGCCTTCCCGTTCCCGCTCACGCCCGAAAGTCTGCGCCAGCGCCAGGGCTCGGAGTTCGTCGGCTACTGGCGCTCGCTCGCGCCGGCATTCGAAGCCTTCGAGCGCACACGTGTTCCCCCGGCCATCGAGGTCAC
>DATLIL010001248.1:0-4160 GCA_035539475.1 Polyangiaceae bacterium | reverse complement strand
GGCTGGAGCGCTGCTGGGGGCGCGGGTCATGGTGTGGCCCAGCGAGACGCTGCGCTCGATGAAGTTGCGGAGCTCGCGCACGTTGCCGGGCCAGGCGCGGGAGGTGAGCGAGGAGCGGAGCTCGGTGGGGAGGGTTTCTTTTTCGCCGGCGTAGCGGCGGAAGAAGTGCTCGGCGAGCAGCAGGATGTCGTCGCGGCGGGCGCGCAGGGCGGGGATCTGAGCTTCGACGACGGCGATGCGGTAGTAGAGGTCTTCGCGGAAGGTGCCGTCGTTGACGTGCTCGGCGAGGGGGCGGTGCGTGGCGGCCAGGAAGCGCACGTCGACGCGGCGGTTCTGGTTGCTGCCGACGCGCCGGACCTCGCGGCTCTCGATCACGCGCAGCAGGCGGGGCTGGAGCGAGGCGGGGAGCTCGCCGATCTCGTCGAGGAACAGCGTGCCGCCGTCGGCTTCTTCGAACAGACCGCGGCGGTCGGAGACAGCGCCGCTGAAGGCGCCGCGGACGTGACCGAAGAGCTCGCTCTCGATCAGATTCTCGGCGATGGCGCCGCAGTCGACGACGACGAACGGGCCGTGGGAGCGCTTGGAGGACTCGTGGATGGCGCGGGCGACGAGCTCCTTGCCGACGCCCGTTTCGCCTTGAATCAGGATGGTGGCGTCGGAGGCCGCAGCTTTCTCCAGGACGGTGAAGAGCCGGCGCATCTCGATGCTGGCGCCGAGTACCTCGCCGAAGCTGTGGCGGGGAGAGAGCTCGATGGCGATGGAGCCGTCGCCTGGATCGACCTGGAGCTTGGTGGAGCCGAGCTGGATGTTCGAGCCGGGAGCGAGCTCGGCGTCGTACACGCGCACGCCGTCGAGGAGCACGCCGTTGGTGCTGCCCAGGTCGATGATGCGGACCCGTCCGTCGACGATGCGGATCTCGCAGTGCATGCGGGAAACGGTTGCGTCTTGCAGCCGGAGCTGGGCGGCGGGCGACGTGCCGATGCGCAGGCCGGTCGGATCGAGCTTGCGCCGCAGTCCGCGGTCCGGGCCTGCGACTACCCCGAGCTCGATGGTCGGGAGCTCTAGCGTCGATTGCTCCAGGACCTGAGTGGTGACGTCGACGGGGCCACTCACGTCAGCTCCTCCGGCAGCACCCCGAAACTATAAACGGAAAAAGCACCCGCCGAAAACCTGCCGACTCCACTGCGACATCGGACGCCGCAGCGAGCTCGTCGGCGGGCGGCCGGCCGCGGCGTCGAGGACCGCACCTCGGAAAGGATCCTTACGCGGAAAACGCTGCAAAACGGCTGAATTCAGCCGAGGTGGGTGCGGGTACGCATCTTGCTAACCGCTGCTGCACCGGTCCACGAGCGCGAGCGATGTCGCGCCCGAACGGACCCGTCTCGACTCGATCATGCAGCACTCCCAGTCTCCATCCGCGAGCTTCGCCGTCGAGCTCCTCGGCATCGAAAAGAGCTTCGGTGGCGTCAAGGCGCTGCGCGGCGCCGACCTCATGGTGCGCGAGGGCGAGATCCTCGGGCTCTGCGGCGAGAACGGCGCGGGTAAGTCGACGCTGATCAAGATCATGTCCGGCGCGTACGCGCACGACAGCTACCGGGGCGCCGTCAAGATCTTCGGTAAGGAGCGGCAGCTGCGAAACCCGGCGGACTCGCGCCGCGCTGGCGTGGCCGTCGTCTACCAGGAGCTGATGCTGGTGCCCGAGCTGTCCGTGGCCGAGAACCTGCTGCTCGGCCGCGAACCGCGACACCTGGCGCTGGTCGACGACGCGCGCGTCGAGGCCATGGCGCGCAGCGAGCTCGAGCGCTTCGGCTTCGCCGATCGCATCGACCCGGTGAAGACCGTCGCCGAGCACGGCATCGGCCTGCAGCAAGCCATCGAGATCATCCGGGCGCTGGCGCTCGACGCCAGGATCCTGATCCTGGACGAGCCGACCGCGGCGCTCAGCGCCCAGGAGACGCAGGAGCTGCTCGGCTGGCTGCGCAAGCTGAAGAGCCAGGGCACGACCTGCATCTACGTCTCGCACCGGCTGGACGAGGTCTTCGCCATCTGTGACCGCGTCACCGTGCTGCGCGACGGTCGTCACGTGGCGACCGTCGAGGCCAAGAAGAGCAGCGCCGATGAGGTGGTCAGCCTGATGGTGGGCCACAGCGTGGAGTCTCGCCGCAAGGCGCCGCGCGAGTTCACGCTGAGCAAGACGGCGGCGCTCCGTCTCGACGGCTTCGGCGTGCGCCGCACCGCGACCAGCATGGCTGTCAGCGACGTCACGCTCAACGTGCAGCCGGGCGAAATCGTCGGGATCTGCGGCGCTGTCGGCTCGGGCCGGACGGCGCTGCTCTCCGGTATCTTCGGCTGCGCCAAGGCCGGCACCGTGGGCGCGGTCTCGATCGAGGGCTACCCGGTCGAGATCACTTCACCGGCAGAGGCCATCGCCAAGCGCGTCGCCTTCGTGCCCGAGGATCGCAAGGGCGCGGGCGTCGTGCTCGAGATGAGCATTGCGGAGAACCTGGCGCTGCCGTCGCTGACGTCCCCCAAGTTGATGGGCTGGGGTGCTCGTTTCGGGCTGGTCGACGACAGCGCCGAGGCCGCTCTGGCGCGGCGCTCGATCAAGAGCCTGCGCATCCGCGGCGAAGCCGACCGGGCAGTGGCGACGCTGTCGGGCGGCAATCAGCAGAAGGTCGTGCTCGGCAAGTGGCTGGAAGACCCGCCCAGGGTTCTCTTGCTCGACGAGCCCACGCGCGGCGTGGACGTCGGCGCGCGCGAGGAGATCTACGGCATCCTCGAGCGGCTCGCCGATCACGGTATCGCGGTGCTGTTCGCGACCTCGGATCTGGCGGAGGCGCTGCGCCTCGCGCATCGCATCATCGTGCTGCGGCAGGGGCGTGTGGTCGGCGAAATGACGGGTGACATGGCGAGTGAGGAAGCAATCGTGCGCTTGAGTACGGGAGCAAGAAGCGAGACTTCGGCGAGCGGGACCCTGGAGGTGGCGCGTGCTGGCTGAACGTGAGCAGGCCCTGGCCGAGCCCGTCCCCCAGAGCGGTCGCGGAGAGATCGGTCTGTCCGACCTGCTGAACTCGCGCGAGCTGCGCACGGCGCTCGTCCTGTTCGTGCTCTGGGCCGGCCTGGCGATGCACCCCGAGACACGCGCGGCGTTTCTCACCGCCAGCAACATGAGCAACGTCACGGCCCAGATCGCCGAGATCGTCATCATCGGCGTGGGCATGACGTTCGTGATCCTGATCGGCGGCATCGATCTCTCGGTCGGCGCCGGCATGGCTCTGTTCGGCGTCGTCGCCGCGGAGCTCCAGATCGACTACGGGCAGCCCGCGTTCGTGGCCATCGGCGCGGCCCTGGTCGTGTCCGTGATCATGGGCTTCTGGCACGGCTTCCTGGTGACGAAGCTCAAGGTGCCGCCCTTCGTCGCCACGCTGAGCGGCTTCCTGGCGTACCGCGGGCTCGCTCTGGTGCTGTCGGACGCGCGTGGACTGTCGCCGATGGGCCGCGATTTCGCGCTCCTCGGCGAGAGACTGAGCCCCGCGCTGTCGCTCGCGCTCTGCACGCTGGGCCTCGCCGCCGGTCTCGCGCTCCTGTTCGGCGCGGAGCAGCGCCGGAAGCGGTTCGGCCTGCCGCAGCAGCCGCGGCTGCAAGTCGGCGCGCAGGCGCTGGCGGTGGTCGTGGCAGCGAGCCTCTGTGCTGCCATCTACCAGGAAGGCATGCCCGTGCCGGTGCTGCTCGCCGGTGTCGTGCTGGCCCTCGGTGCGGTGCTGCTGCGCCGCAGCCGTCTCGGTCGCTACGCCTTCGCCATCGGCGGCAACACCGAAGCCGCGCGCCTCTCGGGCGTTCCGGTGACGCGCGTGACCGTGATCATCTACCTGATGACTGCGGTGCTGACGGCGCTCGCCGGTCTGGTGGCGGCGGCGCGCACCAACGGCGTGACGCCGGGCAACATGGGCCTGATCCGTGAGCTGCACGTGATCACGGCCGTGGTCATCGGCGGCACCAGCTTGTCGGGCGGGCGCGCGACCATGCTCGGCACGCTGCTCGGCGCTCTGATCTTCGGCACGCTCTCGAACGGGATGAACCTGCTCGGGGTGAGCTCGAACTGGCAGCTCATCTTCACGGGGATGATCTTGCTCGGCGCGACCGCGCTCGACTCCGTGGCC
>DATLIL010001247.1:0-3265 GCA_035539475.1 Polyangiaceae bacterium | reverse complement strand
CCTCGGGCGTGGAGGCATTGAGCTGCTCGAGGGCCTCGATGCGCTCGAGCCCGGCGAGCTTCTGCAGCTTGACGAGCTCGCTACCGGGCGCCGGCGGCGGCGCCGGGGGAGGGGGAGGTAGCGGCGCCAGGCTGATGGCAGCTGCCGCGGCCACGCCGATGGGCGCGAGCCAGTTGAGCCGATGGTGCAGGCGCGGGCGAGCACGTTTCGGATCGCTCTCTTCCAGCGTGCGCAGGGCGGCTGCTTCCACCACCTCGATCGCCGCAGGCGTCAGGTCGCCGTTACCGCGGAGCTCGAGCGCCGTGGTGACGGATTCGTTGGAACCGAAACGCGCGTCGAGGAAGAGAGCGACCTCGGAGTCGCGCAAGCGCCGGCGCCGGGCGACGACGATGCCAATCAGCGCGCCGAGCAGGCCCAGCGCCGCGGGTGCCCAGGGGCGCAGCGAGCCCTGGCGTTGCCACCAGAGCAGGCCGGAGCCGAGCGCCCCGGCGAGCAGACCGAGCGAGGCGCCGACGAGCGCCGACCGCGCCAACATCCTGCCGCGGACGGCCCGGGCTAGACGTGCAAACCGTCGCTCGAGCCTCGAGCGCGTGGCGGTGTCGTTGTCGGCGGGAGCTTGAGGCATCGACCGCATCCATTTGTAGCGCCGCCGGCATTCGGCGGCAAAAGTCGCTCAAATTCCCCGCGCAATCCCCCTGGGTGCGGAGGTGCTAGGCTGAACGCCGTCTGATGGCGGTCCAGAAGATCACCGTTCCCGCACTGCGCGCGCGCAAGGGCAAGGGCCAGAAGATCGCGGTACTCACCGCGTACGACGCCACCTTCGCGCGCCTCCTGGAAGAGGGCGGAGCCGACGTGCTCCTGGTCGGAGACTCCCTCGGCATGGTCGTGCAGGGCCTGCAGAACACACTGCCCGTCACGCTCGACGAGATTTGTTATCACGGTCGCGCCGTGGCTCGTACGGTACAGCGCGCACACGTCGTCGGCGATATGCCGTTCATGAGCTACCAGGTCTCGCCCGAGCAAGCCCTGACCTCGGCTGGAAAGATGTTGAAGGAGGGCGGCTTCGAGTCGGTCAAGCTCGAGGGCGGCGAGAAGTACGCGGCGCACGCACGCGCCATCGTCGAGGCGGGCATCCCCGTCATGGGTCACGTCGGACTCTTGCCGCAGTCGGTGCACGCCATGGGCGGCTTTCGCGTGCAAGGCACTCAAGAAGAGGCCGCCGAGCGCGTCATCGCCGACGCCCGCGCACTCGAGCAGGCAGGTGTCTACGCCATCGTGGTGGAGGGCGTGCCGGCGGAGCTCGGCCGGCGCATCACCGAGGCCGTCTCGGTGCCGACGATCGGCATTGGCGCCGGTCCCCACTGCGACGGGCAGGTGCTCGTCTGTTACGACTTTCTCG
This sequence comes from Polyangiaceae bacterium, assembly GCA_035539475.1. GTDB lineage: Bacteria > Myxococcota_A > Polyangia > Polyangiales > Polyangiaceae > PMG-095. Next base: position 1,866 of record DATLIL010001247.1, on the reverse strand, counting down.
GCATGTACTCGAACGTGCGCCCCAAGTTCGTCAAGCGCTACGCCGAGCTCGGCGACGCCATCGTCGAGGCCACCAAGAGCTACGTCAGCGAGGTGCAGTCGGGTGAGTTCCCCGGCGCCGAGCACAGCTTCGGTGCCGGCAAGGTGCCGTCTCCCGACAGACCGACGGGATCGCGACCGGTCGTCGACGCTCCGCCCAAGGGTTACGGGCCGGCGAGCGATCCCTCATGACGCTCGAGCTCGTCCACGGCGTCGATGAGTTTCGCGCCGCGTGCGACGCCGTCCGCCAGCAGGGGTCGCTCGGGCTGGTTCCGACCATGGGCGCGCTTCATCGCGGCCACCTGGCGCTGGTCGAAGCAGCCAAGAAGCTCACCTCGGCCGTGGCCGTGACCATCTTCGTCAACCCGACCCAGTTCGGCCCGAACGAAGACTTCTCGCGTTATCCGCGCACGCTCGAGCGCGATGTCGAGCTCTGCCGTGAGGCCGGCGCGCGTCTGGTTTTCGCCCCGAGCACCGAGGCCATGTACCCGAAGGGCGAGAAGACACGCGTCCACGTCGCGGGTCTCACCGAGCACCTCTGTGGTCCGCGGCGGCCCGATCACTTCGACGGCGTGGCCACGATCGTGAGCAAGCTGTTCGCCGTGGCCGGCCCCTGCACGGCCGTTTTCGGTCGCAAGGACTACCAGCAGCTCAAGGTGATCGAGCGCATGGCTCGCGATCTCCTGCTGCCCATCACGGTCGCCGGCTATCCCACGGTGCGCGACCCGGACGGCCTCGCGCTGTCGTCGCGCAACATCTACCTCTCTCCCGAGGAGCGCCAGCGTGCGCTGGCCATCCCCCGGGCCCTGTCGGCGGCCGTGGCGAGCTTTGCGGCGGGTGAGCGGCGCGTTTCCGAGCTGCTCGGGGCCGCAGAGCGGGAAATCGCGGCTGTTGCCAGCCGTATCGACTACGTCTCGCTGGTGGATGCCGACGAGCTCACTCCGCTGTCGCCGGAAGCGCTCGTGCCCGGTCGCGCCCTGCTCGCGGTGGCCGCATTTTTTGCATCGACCAGACTGATCGACAACGTGGTACTCGGTGAGGACCGAGCACCGCTCGCGGGAAACGCATGAGTCAGAAGCGCAAGTACCCAGGCTTTTTCATCGTCGTCGAGGGCATCGACGGCTGCGGCAGCACCACGCACAGCAAGCTCCTGGCCAAGACCATGCGCGCCGCCGGGCGCGAGGTGCTCCACACCTGCGAGCCGACGGCGGGCCCGATCGGCGCCCTGATTCGCCAGGTGCTGCAGCACCGCCTGTTCGTCCCGGATGTCAGCGGGCCACGCACCTTTGCCTGGTCGACGATGGCGCTCCTGTTCGCCGCAGACCGCCTCGATCACCTCGACTCCCACATCGTGCCGGCCCTGCGTGACGGCTGCGTCGTGATCAGCGACCGCTACGATCTCTCGAGCGTCGCCTATCAGTCCGCCACGGCTCCCTCCGGCACAGAGGTCGTGCCCTGGATCCGCGAGCTCAACTCCTGTGCCTTGCGGCCCGATCTCACCGTCGTGATCAACGTTCCGCTCGAGGTGGCCGAAGAACGCCGCCGCGGCCGCGGTGGCAAAGAAGAGGTGTTCGAGAGCCGCTCGATCCAGGAGCGCCTCGTCTCGCTCTACGAGCGCGCCGAAGATCTGCTGCCGGGTGACAACTTCGCCCACGTGTCGGGCATCGGTGAGCAGCCCGAGGTGGCGGCCCGCATCCTCTCCGCCATTCGCGAGGCAATTCCCGCGCTGGAGCTCCCGCAAGGCTGAGCCCGAACTTGGCCGGCGGCCCCACTCAGGCTCATATAAGGCCCGTGATTCGCCCGCTGCTCTGCTCGTTCTTCGTTTTGG
>DATLIL010001246.1:0-7687 GCA_035539475.1 Polyangiaceae bacterium | reverse complement strand
GAACCCTTTCCCACCTCCCCTTCCCTCCACCGTCCCCTTTTGTAAAACACGCCGCGGCCATCAGCGACAAACACCCCCTCACCACGGCGCAAATCAACGAGGCGGCCGAGGTCGGCTCCTGGCTCGTCGCGAACCTTCGGCCGGCCGACGCCCCGCCCAAACCCTCGACGGGCCCGACCCAGGCCGTGGAGATCCGGAACCGCTTCGCGACCTTGCTCGTCCGCGCCCACGCGCGCCTGCAGGTCGTCGCCCATTACTTCCACGAGAATGATTGGGAAGAACACACGCCCGCCCTCGGATCCAGGCGGGTCAAGCGGCAAAGCGGCGACGCGAACGAGCGCACCACCGCGACGCCGACGACCTGATCACGGACACCAGTGACCGGGCCCGGGGATGCAACTGGGCGGGGAGGGCGGCTGGTCCGCGGTCATCATCTGCTCCCAGCTCAGCCTGCTGCTCTGGTTCGTTGCCAAGCTCTTGCCGTTGGGGCAAGTCGTCGAGGCGCTGAGCTCATCCTCGCTCAGCTTCGTCGCGACGTAGTTGAACGGGACGGTCTCGAGCTTTCCGTCTCTCCCGATCCGCGTGATCCATATCTTGCTGCCGTACACGTGCAGGGCGTCGACCTTGTTCAGGATCGACAGGGTGGCGTAGCCGCGACCGACCAGCGCTCCGGTGCCGCTGCCGTTGGAGATGTTCCAGTGGGTGCCCGCCTTGGAAACCTCGATCGTGGCGTCGTCCGAAAGCGGGTAGCCGGCGTCCCGGCAGGCGCTCTTTACCCTTTCGGATAGCTGGCCGCTGTCGAGGTCGGCGGCGAGAGCGGTCGCCATGTGGAAGAGCGGCACGCCGTCGAGGCGGACCCCATTGGACTGTGCTTCGACGGCGACCGCGGCATTGTGGAGGATCGCGTTGCTGAGGTCCGCCTTGGTGCAGTCTGCGCCCACGAGGATCGCCTGCACCAGCGAGGACTGTCGACCCGACACGGAGATGCCGAGTTTTGCCTCGCCCAGCTTGGCATTCCCCAGGATGGCGTTGCTGAGCGTCGCGCCGCGCAAATCGGCCATCACCAGGTTGAGCTCGCCGAAGTTGGCGTTCGACGCGTCGATCTCCTCCAGGATGGCGCCATCGGCCCTGGCGTCTGCACCGTACCAGTGCGCGCCGGACATGTTGACCGCGAAGAGGTTGGCATTGTTGAAGGCCGCGTCAGGCATGTGGGCATTGGAGAGCACCGCGGCCTGATCGACCCCGAGGTAGCGGTACACCTGGATGCTCCCGCTTTCGTCGAGGCTGAGGAGATAACGCTCCTCGTCGTTCGCCAGCAGCCAGGAGCGCTCGGGATCGCGCACCGTCAGGTGGGCCGACGCGGCCAGCGCGACGCCGCGTGCCGCAAAGCCCTCGCGCAGCTCGGCGGTCAGATCGCCGCGCGAGAGCAGCGCTCGCATGGGCGCCGGGAACACGAATGTGCGCTCTGCGGCGCCCAGTTGCGCGGCCCTGCAGTTCGCCCCGATGAGCTTCGCCGACGCCAGCGTGGCCCTGCGCAGCAACGCCTCCTGCAGGCTGCTCCCGCTCAGGTCCGCGTGGCTCAGGATGGCCCCGGTCAGATCGCAATTGTCCAGGTTGGCCTTCGTCACGGTCGCCGAATCGAGGTTTGCACCGCTCAGATTGCTGCGGGTGAACCGCGCGCCGTGCAGATTGCACTTGCTGAGATTGACTCCATCCACTCTGGCGCCCTCGGCCGCCAAACCCGACAGGTCGCGCGACGCGTCGTCCGTGAACTGGAGATTCGCCTGAATCATGATCAAGTACGACCAGTCCTTGAAGAAGGGGGCCGTCAGGGTGGCCTTGGTGAAGACGGTAGGACTCGCTCGAGCGTGCGAGAACTTCGGTGTCTGGGCGAACTTCGCCCCGGTCAGGTTGGCATCCATGAAGATGGTGCCCATCATCGAAGCGTTGCTCAGGTCGACCTGTTGCAGCGAGGCTCCGATGAGGTGGGCCCCGTCCAGGTTCGCGTCGCGGAGATTGAGGCCGTCGAAGATGGTGCCCAAGAGCCTGGCCTCCGGCAAGTACAAGCTCCCACTGAGCCCGATGTTGCGCATGTTCATCTTGGAGAAGTTGGTTCTGCGCAGGTTTGCTCCACGCCAACGCGCTTCATAGAACGACGACAGCAGATCCTCCATACCGGTGAAGTCGACGCCGCTCAGGTCGGCATCGACCCACGCGCCCCCGTCACGCATGGCCTCGTCGATGCCTGGCGTGACTCGAATCACGGTGAAATCGATCGGAGTCCCATGAATCGCTCGCACCGCGAGGTGCAGGTCGGTTTGGCTCACATAAGCCATGAGCCCGACTGTTCCCGCTGGGTGTACGATGCGCACCCTGCCCTCGGCATCGCCGACAATGGGCGATAGAAAGAATCGCTCGCTGGGCTCCTCGCTTCCCGCCGAGACGATAGAGTCTGTGCTTCCTGCTGGGGTCACTCTCCAGAACAGCGCATTGGACACAGCGGACAGGTACCAATGATCGGGACTGTCACGATCGTAGTAGTAACAGAAGGTGGACGTCGCATTGATCTCCCTGCCACCCGTGAGGATGAATCCATAATCACCCGTCCTCAAGTATCCGGTTTGAGGACTATGAAGCGCAACCTTGCCCGCAAAACACAGTCGTTTCATCGCCGATGCTCCTTTCATGAATGGTCACGTCAACGAACCATCCCGCGGCGTTCAAGTACGGCCAGGCCCCAGCATCCGCGTCGTGCCGCCGGGCGCGGTGGGGGTCCAGTGGCTGACCGTCGGCTCGGTGCGCCCGCCGGGGCCAGCAAACGTCTCGTAGTTCAGGGCATACAGGTTGCGCCACAGGTCCACCACGATGCGCGCGGCGCACATGGGCTCACCGCGGCCATTGGGGGCCACGCGGGTCAGGTGAGCGCCGTTGGGTTCGTAGACATCGAGCATGTAGTCCTGCGGCGCATGGCCCTTGTCGACGTGCGAGAGAACATAGATGTAGCCCATGGACTCGACCGCCACATCGAGGTACGTGGTATTGGCTGAGCCTTGCAGATTCATGAACGGCTGGTACGAAAGTACCCGGATCTGTGTCTGGTTGATGGCCTGCAAGTGGTAGGCCCGGCTGCTCGTGTGATCGGTGATGATCCATCGCTTGCCGACTTCGCGCACGTCGATGGTCACGTCGCGCAGCTCATCGAAGACCGCAAGCGCGTTGCTGCCGCGTGTGATCGCATAAGCGCGAGATTGCCCCGCGTCGATGACGCGCCAGGACGCGCCGGCCGTCTTCACCTCGACCCGGGCGTTGACGCTCGGATCGTTGGGCCGCTCGGGGCTATGTGTCAGCAGCACGCCCTCGGCCTGGAACGCCTCGCGCAGCGCGTCGGTCATCACGGCGCGGTTGAGGGTCTCCTGCCAGGCCAGCGCCAGATCGCAGCGGTGGCTCAGTTTATTCGCCTGGAATTGCGCCTGCAATGCATCCGAGAACACGCCAGCGTCCAGAGCGGCCAGCAGCGACGCCGCCGGGAAGATGGCGAGCTGGTTGCCATCGAAGCAGGGCACGGGGTTCCCGGCCGTGTCGAACGCCTGAATGCGCCTGTTGTACTTCTCGAGGACCAGGATGCGACCATCCGGCGTCACCGAGAGCGCGCATGGCGCGTTCAGCAGCCCCATGCGGCTCCCCACGCCGCTCAGCACATGGGCCACCGGGGCCTGGTCATCCGGCTGCGCTGCTTCCGGGAGCTGGATCAGCATCAGCTTGCTCTGCACCGTGTTCAAGCCGATCGCATAACCGCTGGGGTGAATCACGAGATCATCCAGGTGCTCCAGCGGAAAGCGGCCCCAGCTTCCCTTGTTTGCGGTCAGGTCGATCGTGCGGCTCCCGTCGCTCAACACGATCTGGCGCAGGTGGTAGCGCCCGTAGCGCGCATCCACATAGAAATTGCGCTGGCTTATCGCCGCGCCGCCGCTCGCGGGCAGCTTGGTGAACATATCGTACGCCACCACGGGCTGCTCCAGCATCCCGCGGTTGACGAACTTCATGCGGCTTTCCGGCACTGCCAGGACCGAAAGGTTCTGGAAGGCGTACACCTGCCCGCTCTCCGGGGTCGTGCCCGCGCCGAGCAGCGGCAGGTTCTGGCCCGACGCCCTCCAGGCATAGCCGATCTGGAAGGCTGGCTGGTTGATGGTCAGGCAGACCAGCTTGGAGAGGTTCATGCCGATGTTGCTCGCGCTCAGATTGGCCTGCGTCGCGGTGGGCAAGCCACCGGTGCGCCAGACGTGGCCCTGCGACGCATCATGGGCGATCTTTTCCTTGTAGATGTACTGCGTGTCCCTCGTCAGCGGCACCAGGCTCTCCTCGATCGCTCCACCTACCTTCAGGGTACTGCCGTTTCCCGGCGGTAGGGCCTGCACCGTCTCGCTCTGCCAGCCCCCGCACAGCCAGCCATTCGCCGAATGGATTCCGGCAATGACCCGGAGCTCGCCGCCGGCCGGCAGCCCCTCGAAGGTCACGTCGATGGGCGTGCTCGCGGTCGTCCTGGGCATGGCGCCCTCTTTCACGAAGTAGGTGCCGCCGAGGTACTGGACCGTGATCTGGTAACGGGCGCTGAGCGCTGGCCAGACCGCCGTCTCGGGCTTACCGGCCTCGCCGTGGTTCGGGTCGGGCGTCAGCACCACCCGCAGATCCATCGTGCGCTTGACGTGGAGCTCCAGCGTGGCAGGCGAGGACAGGATTTGCGCGGTGGTGACGCCCAGGAGCAGCGTCGTGACCCCGATGCTGGCCGCCACGTTCACCCAGCCGACGACCGGGATCCCGTTGATGAGCGCCGCTGCAGCGATGCGGATCGCGAGCTTCTCGGCCAGCTTCTCCATACCATTGGCCACCAAGATCCCGCCGATCGAACTGGCAAAGAGCAGGAGCAGATCCACTGGGTTACGCAAGAGATCGAGCAGGCTCCCTCCCAGCGCTATCTTGCTGGCCGCTATCGCAGCGACCTGAATCCCGACGTCCAGCAACAGGTCGTGAAACCATTTGGTGTCCGACACCATCGCGCCGGCGATCAGGCATAAGGTCGGAACGGCATAGTTGAAGACAGCGGTAAGGATCACGCCGATGGTGTCCACGTCGGCATCCCATCGGCTGGTGCCCAGCCCACCGAACAGCAGCCTCACCGACGCGGCCGCGTCGGGAAATCGAATGCTCAGCCCGGTCGCGCGACCCGCTAGCGGAATCCCCATGATCGCGTCGACGGGCGAGATGATATCCAGGTACTTCTTGCTGTCAGAGCTGTGCGGACGCAGCTCATCGTCTGGCGATGCGCTCGTCCAGCCCACCGGGTTGCGGATCGCGTTCCCCGCGGTATCGAAGAACTGGACATAGGTGCTGAGGGTGCGCAGGAAATGATTCTTGACGTCGAGCGAGAGGACACCCCCATTGAATTGGAGCGAGCCGGTGTAGGAGCTGAGGCCGCTGTTCGGCGTGACATCTTCCAGCGTCCATTGCAGCCCCCCGCGCTGGCTACGCACGCGCGCGGCGCGACCCTCCGGCTGGTTGAACGCCGTGACGCCAGGCTGGACCGACCAGCTACGGCCCTGGAGGCGGGGGTCGTCGCTCGCGCTGCGAAGCGCATTGGCAATGGGTGACCGGAGCGCCGCAATGGTGCGCTCCGTGAGCTGGTAGATCAGCACCTGCTCACCGGCCTTGCGATCGCCGAGATCGAAGCCGAAGGTCATCGGTTTGCCGGTGCTGTCGGTCGAAGCGGTGGTCCTGTTCCAGCCATTCTGTCCCTGCGCGCTGATCTCGGTTGCGAGCTGGTTCAACGCCAGGCTGTTCGCGTTGGACGCGATATGATCCTCCATCACGATCGTCGCGGTGAAGGGGTCGTACGAGGCGAGCTCGGGGCAATGGAAGACCAGCGTCTTGGCGACGTCCAGGGGGGTCGCGAAGTCGCCGAGGTCTCGCCAGATCAGCTCCGCATCGCCGCGCGGCAGGACATCGACGCCATAGGCCGCCAAGGTGGACGGGACACCGGCATCGCCGCTCTTCGCCAGGCGATTTTGAAGGTGCCGCAGCCGATAGGCTTTCGGGAGGTGGAAGCTGACCCAGAGGAGCTCCGGCAGGTAGATGGCCGGATCTTCACTCGGCGTGGTGACCCTGAGATGGGTCAGGCGCTCGGTGGAGAAGACATCCTCGGGAACCTCGACGAAATGCGAGATGCACGCCTCCTGGACCGCCGGTAGCAGCGAAAGGGCTGCATTGTTCCGGCGGGCCGCCGCGCGCGTGGCGGGCGTGTGCGGCTGGAGGGTGAAGGAGCTCGAGCCAGCATGGAAGGACAAGGGCCCAGGCATCGCGCGGGTCGAACGGCGGAGCAACTGGGAGAGGTCGAAGTGCAAAATACGAACGTCCGAATGAGTCATTGGCAAGCTCACTTCAATGCGTCGTGGAGCCCCCCAGCTTTGCCAGGGAGGCTCCCGAGGGTTGACTTGCGAACTTCCCGCATGATCTACCCAACATCACACGGTGGAGTTCCAGGACGAGACAGTACCGAACCTTACAGCACATGAGGTAGGGGAACGCAAGCATCACCATGCGAGGATGGACGGTACGCACGGAAACGTGTAGATCTGTGGTCGATGTCCCTCGACGTACGCGACAAGACCGTGGTCCTCACCGGCACCTTCTCGAAGTTGAAGCGCGCCGAGGCGGAGACGAAGCTCGCGGCGCTCGGCGCCAAGATCGGCGGCAGCGTCGGCAAATCCACGCACATTCTCTTCGCGGGCGAGAAGGCTGGCAGCAAAATCGACGCGGCGGGCCGCCTTGGGATCACCGTCCTCGGCGAGGACGAGCTGATGGCGCTCCTCGCCGGGAAGAGCAAACAACCGGCAAAGGCGCGCGCGGCGTCGTCGGCGTTCGCGGCGCTCGATTCGAAGGCGCCTGGGCCCTCGCTCGCTGCTGCGATCGAGGCGCTGCCGTGGGACGACTTCGAGGCCGACCGCGATCTGCTGGCGCTGCGCGAGGTGCTCTATGCTCACGAGGCCGCGCACGGGATCACGGCGGCCCACCGGGCCGCGACGGCGCGATTGCGGCCGCACGCGACGCTGGGGCATGCGCATGGGCACGACGTCGAGGTTGGAGAGTGCGAGCTCTCGCCCGACGGGCGTTTCCTCGCCACCGGCTCGTGGGTCGGCGACGATTACGATCGCGGCGGCGTCTTGCAGATCTGGGACGTGCGCGCCGGACGCTGCGTGAACATGTTTCGCGTGCGCGGCGGCGTCGGCTGGCCCGATTATGGCGGATGTATTCAATGGCGACCCGACGGCAAGCGCGTCGGCCTCGCGTTCGACACGAATGGGGTCGGCAGCTTCGACCCGTTTGGCAAGTCCGGCGAGCCCGACTCGTGCGCTTACGTGACTGACGGATGGAGCCGGCCGCCGTCGTGGGGGTGGTCGTCGAACAACCGCGACGTCTACATCGCCTGCTGGGGCCCGAACCTGGCGCTCGGGGCGATCGTGCCGCTCGTCGGCCGGCGGCCGCAGCCGCGCTGGTGCGAATCGGTCGGCCGCGCGAACTCGGACGATCCGAACTCCGAGCCGCGACTTCAGCCGATGAGCGGCCTCGATTGGTCGCGCCCCGAACGCATCGTCGGCCACAGCGGGCGGTCGCAGCTTTTTGCGCTCGACGCGAA
>DATLIL010001245.1:0-11317 GCA_035539475.1 Polyangiaceae bacterium | reverse complement strand
GCAAGCCCGGGGCGGCAGCGTCGACGTCACGGCGACGGGGCATCCTGCGCGCCTGGCGAGCGCGCGCTCGAAGCTCGAGCTCTTGCAGGACGTACGCCTGAACGTTCAGCGTTTTCCGCTGGAGAGCGTGCTCGCGCTCGACGGCGTCGGCGTGCGCGGGCTCGTCAACGGCGCCGCCTACGCCGACGGTCTGGACGGCGGGCGCGTCGTGGCGCGGCTCGAGGCCAGCGAGCTCACGCTGGAGGGCAAGACGATCCCGGGGGCCGTCGCCTCGACCATGCTCGTCGGAGGGCAGCTCGCCGCCTACGTCCACATGGGCGGAGACCAGCAGTTCTTGCGCGCCGAGCTCGGAGCGCGCCTCGCGGGTCAGAAGGTGATCGACAGCGCGGAGCTCAGGGTCGACGCCCAGCGCTTCCCCGTGGCCGCCGTGCTGCCGCTCGGCCGATCCGGGCCGCTCGTCGTGCGCGGCGATCTCGACGGCAACGCCCGGCTGACGGTCGCTCCCGGGCGCGAAGTTCGCCAGATGGGCGGCAACCTGCGCTTTTCGAACGGTGTGTTCTCGCTGCCGATGTTGGGGCCAGCGCTGCAGGGCGTCAGCGGCGACGTCCGTCTCGAGCCGAACGGCCGCATCGAGCTCGCCAACGTCTCGGCGCGCGGCGTGCGCGGACGCATCCACGGTGCGGGGCAGCTCAACCTGAAGGGCTTCGCCTTCGACTCGGGGCGCTTCACCCTGCGCGCGGACAAGGGGGACGAGTTCGCGCTCTGGGTCGGCGGCGCGCCGATCGGTGGTTTCAGAGGAAAGGTCGACTTCACCGCCGAGCGTCGACCGAACGGCGTGATCGACCTGCGTTATGACGTGCCCGACGCCGTGCTCGAGCTGCCACAGCCGCGTGCCGCGCTCAGGCCGCTGCGAGACGACCCGACCATCGTCATCGGCGTCGTCGGCCCCGACGGGCGCGCGGTTCCCTTGCAGCTGAAGGAGGAGCGCGCCCCCGGAAAGTCGAAGTTCCGGCTCGGCGGCACCCTGCACCGCGTGCGCGTCACACGTCCGGGGCAGCTCGAGGTCATCGTGCAGGGCGATCCGGTGCTCGAGCTCGGGCACCCGCTCAAGGCGACCGGCGAAGTGCAGGTTCAAGAAGGCTGGGTCAGCGTGCTCGGCAAGCGCTTTCAGGTCGAGCGCGGCACCGTGCGCTTCGTCGGCGACGAGATCAGCAAGTCCACTATCGTCGCGTCTGCCGTCTGGGTGGCGAACGACGGAACGCGCGTGCGCGTCGGCGTACAGGGCACGCTGGGCGAGCTGAAGACGACCCTGCAATCCGAGCCAGCTCGCTCCGAGAACGAGATCGTTCAGCTGATCATGACCGGAGCCACCGAGGACACGATGGGCCTCGAGTACAAGGATCCGGTGGCCACCGCCGTCGGCGGCGGCGCCGCGTCGCGCATCGTCAACGACGCGCTGGCCGGCATTGCGCCCAACGTGCAAACGCGCGTCGATACGACCAACCCGCTGAACCCGCAGCCCGAGGTCGAGGTCCAGGCCAGCGAGCGCGTGAGCGTGCGCTTCACCACCAGCCTGGGTCAGACCGCCGAGGGCGTCGATCGCTCGACCACCACCGTCGACTACCGCGCCGGCCCCAAATGGTTGATCAGCGCCAAACACGGCAACACCGGCAGCACCGCCGTCGACGTGCTCTGGCAGTTTCGCTACTGACGAGGTGCCCATGTGGGCCGACGTCGCCGACACCTGGCTCGTCCGAACCCTGTTCCTGAAGGGACTCGCGGTCATCTACCTCGTGGCCTTCGTCTCGGCGCTGCGACAGTTTCGCCCGCTGCTCGGCGAGCGCGGACTCTTGCCGGTGCCCGAGTTCCTGGCCAACGTCCGCTTCGTCGAGGCGCCGAGCGTCTTCGTCTGGCGCTACAGCGACCGCTTCTTCGCGGTGGTGGCGTGGGCGGGCACACTGCTGTCGGCAGCGGCGCTCCTGGGCCTGTTGGACCACCTTCCCATCGCCCTTTTCGTCGCGCTCTGGCTCGTCCTCTGGTTTCTGTACCTGTCCATCGTCAACGTCGGACAGAAGTTCTACGGCTTCGGCTGGGAGTCGATGCTGTGCGAAGCAGGCTTCTTCGCCGCGTTTCTCGGGCCGGCTTACAGCGAACCGTCGGTGATCCCCGTCCTGCTGCTGCGCTGGATGCTCTTCCGCGTCGAGTTCGGCGCCGGCCTGATCAAGCTGCGCCACGACAGGTGCTGGCGCGACCTCACTTGCCTCTACTACCACCACGAAACCCAGCCGCAGCCCAACCCGCTGAGCTGGTACTTCCACCGCTTGCCACCTGCCATGCACCGGGGCGGCGTGCTCTTCAGCCACTTCGTCCAGCTGGTGTGTCCCTTCGGTCTGTTCTTGCCGCAGCCCGTCGCGGCCGTCGCCGGCGCCTTCATCATCGTGCACCAGCTCTTTCTCATCGTCAGTGGCAACTACTCGTGGCTCAACTGGCTGACGGTGGTGCTCGGCCTGACGGCGTTCAGCGACTCCGTGCTGCTCTTCAGCACTCCGCCGGTCCTGGCACGGCCGCAAGCGTTCGACGTCGTGCTGCAGGCGCTGGCCGCGTTCACCGTCTTCTTGGCATCAAGCCGACGCTGAACATGCTCTCGAAAAGGCAGCGCATGAACTTCAGCTACAACCCGCTGCACCTCGTCAACACGTATGGAGCGTTCGGGCAGGTCACCAAGAAGCGTTACGAGGTCGTGCTGGAGGGCACCGCTGACGGGACACACTGGCAGCCTTACGAGTTCAAGGCCAAGCCCGGCGATCCCATGCGCCGCCCGCCGCAGGTCGCTCCTTACCACCTGCGCCTCGACTGGCTGATGTGGTTTCTGCCCTTCTCGGTGATGACCTATCGCAGCCACGCGATCGTGCCCGGCTACGAGCCATGGTTCCTGACTTTCATCGCGAAGCTGCTCGAGGGCGATCCCGGCGCCACCGGGCTCCTCCGTCACAATCCGTTCCCCGATAGCCCACCGCAGCGCATCCGCGCGCGGTACTACCATTACCGCTACACGAGCCGTGCGGAGCGACGAGAGACGGGCGCCTGGTGGTCCCGCGAGCTCGCCGGAGAGTACCTGCCGCCCGTGTCGCCGAAGGACATCTGAGCGCGGACCTGGTGCGCGGCTTGCATTGTTCCGGAGAGGAAGGCTGCGCTCGTGTCCAAGAGTCTGCTCCCCCTTTTCGGGGTGCTCGTGACCATCGCCGTCCCGCTGGCATCCTTCGTCACCGGGCTGCGCGCCACGGAGCCACTCTGGCTCTGGAAGCGCCCTCGTCTCCTCGGGCGGTCCTTGTTCGTCATCCTGATCGTGATCCCCGTGATCACCGTGCTGCTGCTCGAGGTGCTCGCGCCCGGCAGCGTCCTGGTCAGCGCGGGCATCACCGTCTCGATCCTCGCCATCGGTATCGGTCCGCCCAATCTGTTCAAGCGCACCGAAGCTGCGAGCGACAGCACCCGCTACGAGGTGGGGCTGAACGTCGTTCTGCTTCCGCTGGCCATCGTCTATCTCCCGCTGGCCCTGGCCCTCCACGGCGCGGTGTTTCACCACGACGTGAGGCTCCCGCCATCGGAGGTGGCCCGGGTCGTCTTGTTCCAGGCTCTGCTGCCATTCGGCGCCGGTATGGCCCTTGCCAGAGTGTTCCCGCAAAACCTCAACGCAACGCTCGAATTCTACGCCGGGCTGTTCGTCAAGCTGGCGATCTCGGTCGTGGTGATCGTTGCGCTCGCCGTCGCCTGGCGCCCCTTGATCGGGCTCGGCCCCCACGCCTGGCTGACCTGCGCCGCGGTCGCCATGATCGCCATCCTCATCGGCCACGCGCTGGGTGGACCGACGTCGGAGACTCGCGGCGTGCTCGCCGCCTTCAGCGCGATGCGATTTCCCGGTCTGGCGCTGCTGATCGTCTCGGCGGTGCCCGGGGGCCAAGTGCTCATTCCCGTGGTGCTCGCCTACGTGATCACGAGCGCAGCACTCGTTGGCGCTTACCGGGCCGCTGGCATTCGTCCTGGCAGGCCCGAGGAGGCTCCGGCTGAACCCGAGTGAGGAAAGGAACCTCAGCATGACCAGACAGAAGAAGGCGTCCGATGACACCGAACATTCAGGCTGGTCGGCGACGGACGAGGAAGAGTCGACTCGGGTACGTGCCAGGGTGAAGCGAGGCAAGAAGCGCACGACACACGGCTGGATCGACAGCGGCACGGTTCGAACCCGGCTCGGTAGCTACGCATTCCAGGGCGGCTACCCCACGCAGGAATCTGCACGGAAGCTCGCGGAGCAGCTCGTCTACAACCGAGCGGTCGAGCTCTACTTGTCGCAGCTCCCCGTGGTCTCTCAATTCCACGTTCTCAAGGGGGCGGCAGAGGCTGCAACGGGCGCGCCGAATCAGGTCGTGGTGTGGGAAACGTTGATGGACGCGAAGACCGTGCTTCTCACCGGCAACACCGAGACGGTCTACGGCATGTCTGCGCTCGATCTCCGGCGCGACGGTCCCACGGTCATCGAGCTGCCGCCGAAGATGCTGGGCACGGTGGCGACCCTCTGGCAGAGCGAGATCCTCGGTGTCGGTCCGACCGGCGCCGACCAGGGCAAGGGCGGCAAGTTTCTCATCCTTCCGCCCGACCACGAGGGCACGCCGCCGGACGGCTACTTCGTGGGCAGATCCACCACGTATCGTGCTCTTGTCGGGCTGCGCGGCTTTCAGGTCGACGGCAAGCCGGACCAGGCCGCGGCCCTGATGAAGCAACTGAAGGTCTATCCGCTGGCCAAGGCGGCCGCTCCGCCTCCGACGACGCTCGTGAACGGGTCGGGACAGCGGATCGACACGATCTTTCCGGATACAGATCAGTACTTCGTCGATCTCGCGACGATCTTTGCCACGGAGCCGGCGTCGAACTTCTCGACGCTGGAGAGGTTTCAGCTCGCTGCGATCGGTATCGAACCCGGCAAGGTGTTCGCGCCGGACGAAGAGCGCGCGAAGTTGCTCGCTGACGCCGCACGGTTCGCTTCGGCGGTGGCGCGCGCCAATTCCTTCGACAACGTCGACCCCGAGCGCCTGGTCTACCCGGATCGGCGCTGGGAGTGGGCCTTCATTGGCGGTAGCGCCACGTGGGACTCGCAAGGCTACCTCAACAGTGATCGTCGCGCGGCGTTCGCTTACATCGCGATCGGGATGGCACCGGCGATGGTGGACAAGGTCGTGGGCCAGGGCTCGCAGTACCTCGTCACGACGCGCGACGCGACCGGCGCGCACCTCGACGGCGGCAAGACGTACCGCCTGCGCCTGCCGGCGAACATCCCTGCAAAGAACTTCTGGTCCGTGGTCGCGTACGACGCGCGCAGCCGCTCGCTGCTCGACAACGGCCAGGAGTTTCCGTCGGTGAGCTCGTACACCCACCCCACAGCGAACGCCGACGGCTCGATCGACGTCACCTTCGGTCCCGATGAACCCGAAGACAACGACAACTGGATCAGGACTTTTCCCGGTGTCGGCTGGTTTCCGCTGCTGCGCTTCTACGGCCCGCTGCAGCCGTTCTTCGATCAGACGTGGAAACCCGACGACATCGTGGCTCTGACAGGCGACTGAGGTGGTGTAGCGCTCACGTTGCTGGCGCGGCGGCGAGTGTTCGCGCCAGCTCGAGCCCGGTCTTGAAGGTGTCGGCGAAGTGCAGGTGATCGTGGTGATCGGTCAAGCCGGCCTTGTCGAAGATGCCGCGGGGCTCGGGCAGGGGACCGGAGAGCACGACGAGCTTCTTGGCCTCCTTGAGGCGTGACAGGGCGCTTTCCAGCGCTACCAGTCCGGTCGCGTCGATCGACGGTACGCGCCCGAGAGCGAGCACGACGACCCGGTTGTCCGCGCCGACGTTGTGCAGCGCACCCATCGCGTTCTGCGCGGCGCCGAAGAAGAGCGGGCCGGCTACCTCGTACACCGCGACGCCCGCCGGAAGCTCGAACTCGAGGTCGCTGCTGCTCACTTGCAGCAAGCGCGAGTGGGTGAGCTCCGCCGTGCGCTTCATGAACAGGAGCGACGCCAGCACGATGCCCACGGACACGGCGATGACCATGTCGAAGATCACCGTCAGGAAGTAGCAGGTGAGCAGGACGATCACGTCGCTCTTGGGCGCGATGCGCAGGGTCGTGACGAAGTGCCGCCGCTCCGACATGTTCCAGGCCACGACGAGCAGGAGACCGGCCAGGGCCGCCATCGGAACGTGCGCCAGGAGCGGGGCCAGGAGCACCACCGCCAGGAGCACCACGACCGCGTGCACCACCGCTGCCAGCGGCGAGCGCGCACCGGCGCGGACGTTCGTGGCGGTGCGCGCCAGGGCGCCGGTGGCCGCGATCCCGCCGAAGAAGGGCGCGATGATGTTGCCGAGCCCGAGCCCGATCAGCTCGGCGTCGGGGTCGTGCTTCTTGCCGGTCATGCCGTCGGCGATCACGGCGGAGAGCAGAGATTCGATCGCACCGAGCATGGCGATGGCAAAAGCGGCGGAGCCGAGGTTGCTGAGCGCGCCCAGCGAGAGGCCGTTCGAGCCCCACGGCAACATCGGGGTAGGGGGGATCGCCGGGATGCCGTTGAAGCGGCTGCCCAGCGTGGCGACGTGGAGCGAAGGAACGAGCTGCCGCGCCGCGACGACGCCCAGCGACACCAGCACCATGGCGATGAGCGGAGCCGGCACGCGCGCGGTCCACGTCGGGCGCCACCTGGGCAGACCGACCAGAATGCCGATGGTCGCGAGCGCCACGGCGATGTCGGGAAGCGAAGCGTGGTGTCGCGCGTGCCAGATGGCCACGAGCTTCTCCAGGTACGTCTCGGGCATCGTGATCGAGAGCCCCAGCACGTCCTTGAGCTGCAGCGTGGCGATCACCGTGGCGATCCCCGCCGTGAAGCCCGTGGTGACGGGGTGGGGGATGAACTGGATCAACTTGCCGAGCCGCGCCATGCCCATCACGAGCAGGAGCACCCCCGCCATCAGGCCTGCGGTGAGCAAACCGGCGAGCCCGTGTCGCGAGGCGATCGGAGCCAGAATCACGACGAACGCTGCGGTGGGGCCGGTGACCTGAAACTTCGAGCCGCCGCTGAGCGCGACGACGATGCCGGCGACGATGGCGGTGTAGAGGCCATGCTGTGGGGGCACGCCGACGGCGATGGCGAGCGCCATGCAGAGCGGCAGCGCGACCACGCCGACCACCAGTCCGGCGAGCACGTCCGCCTTGAACGCCGCCTTGTCGTAGCCGGCTGCGAGCGCTCGTCGCAGGGCGGCCGAGATCGGGAAATGAAGCCTGGCCCGGACGGGCTCCGGAAAGAATCTCAGGAGTGCACTTCGATCGGACGGCATCAAGACTCTCCCACGTGCCCGCCCAGGCCCGAGCGCACTGCGTCGAGCAGCGTCCACCCCCAGACCGGGCTGCGCAGCACGAAGACGCGCGGCGCCACGCTCTCGGCCGTGCGTGCGGCGCTGTAGTAACCGACCTCCGCCGTGACCACGATGACGGTGCTCACCGCCAGCTCGATCACCGTTCGCAGCGAGAGCTCGGGCGAGTAGTGGTCCGCGAAGAGGATCACCGCGTCCGCACCGACGGCGCAAGCGTGAGCATCTTCCAGGTGGGCGGTGGTGCGCACTCCCGCGCCGGCGCGCACGAAGTATTGCTGCACGCCGTCCATGGTCCCGCGATCGATTCCGATGACGATGAGCTTCACGTCGAGCAAGGTCCCCGGCAATCAGCAATGCACGTGCCAGCGCCTGGAGCGGGGCTTTCCCGGCCTGTGCTTAGTCCGTGGCGCAGGGTTGGGAGGCGGAGCCTTGCTTTTGCGTCATTTTGACGTACCGTTTGCGGCTCATGGCCCGCTCGATACGCCGAGTCGACGTACTTCTGGAGCCAGTCATGGCGTCGCGCTCGATGCGTGAGCTCGATCGCGTGCTGCGCACCATCGCCGTCAAGGACGTGCTCGTTTGCCTGATCGGCGAGAGCGGCAGCGGCAAGGACGTGATCGCTCGCTACATTCACGACCTCTCACCGCGGCGCGCCAGTCCGTTCGCGCCGATCAACTGCGCGGCCATCCCCGAAACACTGTTCGAGAGCGAGCTCTTCGGTCACGAGCGAGGGGCCTTTACCGGCGCGAACCAGCTGATGCGCGGCAAGATCGAGGCGGCGTCCGGTGGCTCGCTCTTCCTCGACGAGATCGGCGAGCTGCCGCTGGCGATGCAGGCGAAGTTCCTGCGCTTCCTGGAGCACCGTCGTTTTACCCGGGTCGGCGGGACCAAGAAGATCGACGCTGACGTGCGGCCGATCTGCGCCACGCACCACCCGCTCGACGAGGAAGTGCGGCGCGGCGCATTCAGGGCCGATCTGTTCTACCGTATTCAGGTCATCACGCTGACCATCCCACCGCTGCGCGATCGACCGGCGGACGTGCCCGCGCTGATCGAGCAGTTTCTCTCCGAGCTCACCGCGCGACACCGCACCCCAGCGCCGCAGCTCAACCGCGCCGCCATGGCCGCGCTCCGCAGCTACCGCTGGCCGGGTAACATCCGCGAGCTCCGCAACGTGATCGAGCAGCTGTGCTTGCTGCGCGGCGGCAAGCCCGTGCGCCCGCGCGACCTACCCATCGCCATTCAGGCCACGGCGGAAGGCGGCCCCGCTCCCGACGCGGGCGGAATTCACGTCCCACTGGACCGCCCGCTCGAAGAGAACATCGACCGCATCATCGAGGCCACGCTCACGCTCGAAGGCGGCAATCGCTCACGGGCCGCCCGTCGCCTCGGCATCGGCCTGCGGACGCTGCAGCGGCGCCTGGCGAAGGAACGTTAGGGAAGCTCTTCCCGGCCGTCCTGCCGCGTGTGCAGTCGCTTCTCGGCGCGCACAGCGAACCAGTTGGCGACGAGCGCGACGAGCGCGGCGAGGCCGGCGATGTCCCAATCGCCGATGGCCGCGAAGCAGCCGATCGCCGCCACGATCCAGATCGAGGCCGCGTTGGCGAGACCACGCACGGTTCCCGCGTTGCGTAGGACGGCCGCCGCGCCGATGAAGCCCACGCCCGAGGCGATACCCTGGATGGCGTGGATTGCGTCTGTCGGCTTGTCGCCGGCGAGCCGCAGCGCGCTCAGGCAGAAGAGCGCGGCTCCCATGGCGGCGAGCGCGTGGGTGCGGATGCCTCCAGGCCGGTGCCCTAGCTCGGCGGGCAAGCCAACGGCCACGCCGCAGGCCGCAGCAACCAGGAGCCTGAACAGAACCGTGACATCGCCGATCACTCTCGAGCCTCAAGGCAAGACAGGCGCCAGGCGGAGAAATGCACGATCGCAGCGGCTGATTGCGCACGGGGCGCTATACTCGCCGTCTGGACCACGCGCGGTTCGTCCGTGCCCTCGTGGCGTGTCTCTCTCTCGCCTGCTCTGGCTGTGAGCTGGCGGAGAACTATCTCGATCCCGACGGTCCCCGCTATGCGGCGAATTACGCAGTGGAGAACGACGTGGAGGCGCCCGCCAAGCTCGAGGTGGTCACCTTCAACATCAAGTTCGGCGAGCAGTACGACGTGGCTGCCGAGGAGCTCGGTGCCGACCCACGCCTGTCCGTAGCCGATGTGGTGTTGCTGCAAGAGATGGACGCGCCGCGTACCGACGCCATCGCACGACATTTGCAGATGAACTACGTCTACTACCCCGGCTCGGTACACACCAACGGACGGGACTTCGGCAACGCGGTCCTGACGCGCTGGCCCATCGTCGCGGACAAGAAGATCATTTTGCCGCACCGCAATCCCAAGGACGGGCGCATCCGCATCGCCGTGGAAGCGACGATCGAAACACCGCTCGGTCAGATCGCGGCCTACAGCGTGCACAACGAGACGCCCTGGCTCGGCCCGCGCGGGCGTCTCGAGCAGTCGGAAGCCATCGTCGACGACGCGCTCGCGACCAACCTATCGACGGTGGCGGGCGGTGATTTCAACACCTCGGATCCGGGCTCGGTCGACGAAACGGTGGCGCTCTTTCGCTCCGCCGGGTTTGCCTGGGCCTCGGAGGGCATCGGCGAAACCGCGGGGAGCTTCACGCTCGATCACATTTTCGTGAAAAAGCTCGACGCGCTGGGGGCCGGCACCGCCAGCACCAGGGCGAGCGATCATCGTCCCGCATGGGCTGTCGTGGAGTTCCAGCAGCAGTCGCCTTAGCGCTCTCGGGCTGCGCCAGCTACGGCTCGCACCTCGGCGCGAGCACGCTGCCTGCCGGAGAGGACGAGGTCTCGCTCAACGCCGACGTGCTGGTCGTCGACCGCGGGCTCGGTCCCCAGTTCCTGCCCGCTCCGGAGCTCGGCTACCGTTTTGGCGTCGGCAGGAACCTCGACCTCGGCGGTCGCGTGAACGCGGGCAGCGTCGAGGCCAACGCCCGCTGGCGCGTGATTCAGAGCACTTTCGCCGACCTCGCGCTGGTGCCCGCCACCGGCTTCGGCTTCGTCCCGGCCACCAACGAGGACACCGGCACCTTCAATGCCCACCTCCTCGGCTCGGCCATCACGGGGGTGCACCTGTCGGAGCGCTCACAGCTGGTCTTCGGCCCCCGCGGCGGGTTCACCTACGCCTTTCCCGTCACGGCATTTCGCGGCGACCCCACGGGTGACAACCTCTTTTACCAGGTGGGCGGCGTTGCCGGCGTGCGCTTGCCGGTCGGCCAGCGCTGGTACGTCTTTCCCGAGCTCAACGTGCTGTTGCCCTACGACACGCGCCGCGACGAGTGGCACTTCCCGACGTTCCAGGGCGGCGTCGCCTTCCAGTACGAGTGAGCTTCACTCGAACCTGAGGTTCAATGTCATGGCGGTCCCGCTCGGGCCCGAGTGCGACTGGACGATGCAGAGGCCGACGAGCGAGCCGGCGCTGGCCACGCCCACTCCGCCCCAGATCGGTAGCGCCGCGCGCCGGTGGCATTCGGTGTCGTCCGCGCTGCAGTCGATAGTCAGACCGTAAGTGGTGACGGCGGCGCCGGCGACGATGGAACCGGCGACGACGAGCCAGCCCCAGCTCGGCTTTCGTGACGGAGCTTCTTGCGCGCTTGCCGTGCTGCTGAGCGCCAGGACGAAGACTGCGATCTTGAGCCGTCGAAACATGTCGTGCCTCATTGCTGCTGGATGCTGAGGTAAAATTGCGTGTCGAGTTGCTGCGCCGAGTAGTCGGGCAGGTCGCGGTAGTAGCCGCGGCGATAGATCAAGGTGGGCGCCACTCCGACGGCCACGTCCCCGATCAGATCGAGCTCGTACCAGAGGCGCATGGAGCCGACGAACTCGTCGCCCGCCTTG
>DATLIL010001244.1:0-4690 GCA_035539475.1 Polyangiaceae bacterium | reverse complement strand
AGCCGGCGCCGCCCCAGCGAGTCGGCGTGTATTCGAGCACGGGCTGCTTGAGCTCGCGCGCGACCTCGAACACGACGTAGCCCTCGGTCTCCTTCTCGTAACGGATGGGCGCGGTGGCGAGCGTGGGCCGGCAGCCTTCGTGGTCGGCAGTGCGCAGCGCCTCGTAGCGGACGCCGCCGTCGAGCAACGTGGCGTCGCGCGGGCCGACGAAGAGCGACTTGACCTTGGAGCGGATGCGGACCTTCAAGCCGAGCCGGTCGCCGGCGCAGCGGGTCACCGAGACCAGCTTGAGGTCGTAGGCGTCGGACTCCACCCACACGCCCGCCTCCTTGGCGGGTGCGGGGGGCTCCGCGGATGCGGCAGGGCTGACAGGCCGAGCCGCCACGGTGACGGGTCGCGGCTCTTCCTTCACGCGCTTCTGACAGCCGAAGAACACGGCGGCAGCGATCACGACGGCGAGCATTGCCCTCATGGCTCGCGCGGCACTCCCGCCCGCGCGCGAGCCTCACCGAGGTCGCCCTCGAGCCTGCGGGCGAGGCGGCTCTTGGCCGCGTTTTCCGGGTCGGCGAGCACCTCGGCCAGATCGGGCCCGGCAATGGTCTCGACGTGGCGTAGCGTGCGCTCCCGCAGATCCGGGTTCTGGCTGCCCATGTGCACCTGGATCAGATCGCTCGCGAGCTCGTGCTTCTGCTGCTCGGAAATCGGGCCCTGGCCGCGCGGCACCACGTCCGCGCGCGCCGTGAGCGACGCGGCCATCAGAGCGCGAGCCTTGTCGTGTTCCGCGAGCCGCAGGAGATCGCGTCCTTCGGCGAAGAGCGCGTCGTTCTCGAAGAACGGGGCCATGTCGTGCGCCAGGTGATCGAGCATCTCGTCCTCGGCGAGCGGGGTCTTGTCCTGGCCGACGGCAGCCATCAGGACCTCGATCGCCATCATCGGTTTCTCGGTCGAGAGGATCTCGTTGGCGATCGCTCGTCGATCGTCGGGCCGCAAGGCATAACGAGCCACCAGCGCGGCGCGCGAAGCCGGCGTGCGCTGCCGCGCGAGCTTGGTGACCTGGCTCGGCGGCTTCTGCGTCGCGGCGCGCGCTGACGGGGCCCGCTCCGCGGAGTAGCGTAGATAGAGCAGGCCCGCTGCCACCCCCAGCAGCAGGCCTACCCCGACCTTCTTCAGTGGGCTCATTCCGGATCGTTCGGGTCGTTGAACAGGGCGCCCAGCCGGATGCTGCCGTGGCCGAACTGCGGGTAGTTGGCGTCGGTCGGCGACGTGCCCGACAGGTTCGACGCGGTATCATCGGGGCCGAACAGGACCAGGGAAGCGAGGTACTTCCGGACCTGGATGCGCACCGCCTCGGAGGTGTTGGCGAACGCCTGGCCCGCGATGATGGCGTCGCCGTCGGCGCCGGAGCTGTTGTGGCGCAGGATCACGTCGTCGAGGTTGCCGCTGCGGCCGTCGTGGCCGTAGGGCGGGGAGTCACCGACGCCCCAGAGCGGCTCGGTCATGAACAGGGTCTGGAAGTTCGTGCTCGTCGAGGTGGAGTTGTAGTTCCGCTCGTTGAAGTTCTTGCCCATGTTGTGGCGCTTGAAGTCCGTGTGGATGTTTCTGACGACAAAGGACTGCAAGCTGGGGTTCTTGATCGACGGACTGCCGCTCCCGGCCTGTTCCGTCAGACGCAGGCTGGCCGTCGCGAACAGGCGATTGAACGGGTTACCCGAGGTGGCGTTGAAGGCCGTCTCGACGTCGGCGATGCGACGGTCCTTGCGGATCGTCAGGTCCTTGATGTGGCAGTTCGTGCAACGGAATTGCCCCATCATGATTTCGCCGGCCAGCACGTCGTTGTCGATCTTGCCGCGAGCTGGCTTGAAGTAGTTGAGCAGATAAAATTCCATGTGATCGACGAGCGCCACGTCGAGCTCGTTGGTCACGCCGTCGCCATCGCCGTCTTCGCTGCTGGACGAGACGGGCGGCGCCTCGATGTCGTCCTTGGTGCCGTCGAGAACCATCCCGGCCGGCGTGGTCACGACGCCTCCGTTGGCGGCGGCAAGCAGGTCCGGATCGGCGCCTTCGATGCCCATTTCGGCGTTGAACGCGCCGACCAGGAATTCGCGGATCGAGATCGTGCCGCCCTGCGCGAAGAACGGGCGCACGCGCAGGTCGGCATTCACGCCGACCACCTGGCTCGTGTTCTCGGTGCAGGTGCCGTTGTGCGGATTGGCGGCCGGGCTGTAGATGACACGGCCGTAATCAATCCAACCGATCACTGGCACCTCATTGTTGCGACCGCGCAGGAACGCCTGAGTGATCTGGCCAGTGGACTGGCACTGTGACTTGGCCGTCGCCGCCTGGGCACGGATTTCGGCAGTGATCTCGTCCGCGAGCTGTTCCTGCAGACCAAGACCGAACAGGTGCGGCGCGTCACGGCTGTCGGGCCGAGTAGCGACGTCGCCGCCGAAGCCGGCCGAGCCGCGCGGGCGACCATGGCAACCAGCACACGAGTCGGCGATGCCGGCGCCGAGGCTGCCGTCGGTCACGATATCGCCGCTGGCGCCGTCGTTGGTGCGCGGCCCGAGGCCCTGAAACACGCTGAATTTGCGCTGAAAGAGCTGCCTCCCGCGGCGCACGCTGCGCGCTGGATCGCGCTTGATGATGTAGATCGAAGAGCCCACGGTGTTGACGTCGCCGCGCCCGGCACCGATCTGTTGCGTGAGCGACTTGGCGATGCCCTCGTTGGCGGGGTTGGGCAAGAGGGTACGATCGATCAATTGCGCGTCGGCGTTGGATGCGACGGCTAGAACGCCGGCGAGGCCGACAGCCGTGAGGAACGTCGATGTGTTGATCCTAAGACGTGTCATGAGAGAGCCTCCTCGCACAGCGGGCACACTTCACCCGCCTGGCTTGTCCTGAGCACAGCGAGAGACCCGTGAAATGTCTCTCGTCGTGATAGTTAGTGGCGCGCGGCGCGCGACAGTGCTCAGCGCGATGTCGCTTTCCGAGACAACGGGAAAGCTCCAGCTGCGATCGCTCAGCCGGTCGTTCAGCGCCGGACAACGGGGCCGAGAGCAAGGGGAGAAACGATTTGAACATCGTTTGGAGGCGAAATGGCTGATCACTTCTGCTCGCTCGAATCTCCATTCTGTTCGTGAGCAGTCCTGGATCCGCGCCGATCGGCCGGAGTCCGCGCGTCGACTGTGGGTCGGGAGTTGCCGTTTCCGACCCAACGCAGATCGTCACCGACGCCGCGTTCCGTAAGTACGCCCGCTACGTGGCGGCGACCGCGCGTCGTGTGCTCGGCAAGTGGGACGAGGTCGAGGACGTCGTGCAGGAAGTTTTCATGGCGGCACTGCTCGGTCTCGCTCGACTCCGGGACGAGAACGCGACGCGCGCCTGGCTCACCGTCGTCACGATCCGAGCCGCGGTTCGCCGCCGCAAGAATCGCAGCGGCGAGCCGACGGTGTCGCTCGAAGACGACGCTTGCGAAAATATTTCATCGGACGCGACCGACCCCGATCACAGCGTACGACTGGCGAGCGTGGAGAGCAGCCTCGGTCGCCTGGCCCCGGAGCTGCGGAAGCCCTGGGTTCTGCACTGCATCGAGGGCCTCGAGCTGGCTCAGGTCGCGGCGATGTGTGGCTGCTCGGTGGCGACCGTGAGACGCCGCGTGGCGTTCGTTCGAGCGCACCTGGCCAAGGGCTAAGGCACTTCGAAGAGCTCGATGCCTTCGTGGGACACGGTCGTGTCACCCGAGTCGACGAACTTCGGGTTGTCCGTCACGACGCCGCCCTTACCCTGCAGCACACAGGTCGCGACGTGCTCGGTGGCAGGGCCGCCCTTGTAGTCGCAGTAGGGGGCGCCGCGCCATTCGATCTTGAGAGGTTTGGGGCTCTGCAGGTGCACCCTGAGCTCGTAGCGACCCTCGCTCAGCGAGAAATTGATGCGCTTGCCGTCGTTCATCGGCAGCGCCTCGGGCTTGATGCCGCGTACGACCTTGACCGGAAATTTCGCCTGAGCGCTGCCGGCGCGGACGACGAGCTCGGTCTCTCCCACTGCCTGCGGCGTGAGCTCGAGCCCTTTCACCTTGAGCGGGGCGCCCTTCGTGGGCGAGACCGTGACGGGAACGTCCGTGAGCTCCTTGCCGTCCTTGGCCAGCGCCTTGGCGGAGAGCATGAAGGTTCCCTTGCTGATGTCGACGCGCTCGAGCGGCTGGACCTCGAGCCGATCGACGAGCCGGCAGCGGAGCTCGGTGCTTCCCGTCGTGCCCCGAATGCCGACCGAGAGCTTGGCGTCGCCGGTCTTGCTGCAGCGCACGCTGCCGTCCTTGCCGACCTGGGCGATGTCGCTGGATAGCGATATGTCGAACGGGGGCTTGCCGACGCCGCTGATGCCCGAGGCGTCGCGCACCTTCACGTTGACCAGCAGCGGATCGGTGGAGGTAACGAACTCGGGCAGCTCGGGGGTGACGGTCTGCGGCGCCGGACCGGAGTTGCAGCCGGCGAGCAGTCCGAGGACGAGGGGGAAGGGCAGGCAGCGGGAGGAGGGGAGGAGCGACATGAAAACTTCGGTTCACTTGGCGGTGGCGACTCTGGGGGGAAGCCGTCTCGGCGGAAAGCTGAGCTGTGGTGGAGGCGGCTTCGGACGACTCGAGGTAGTCGGGATCAGGTACACCTGCTTCTCGCGGATCAAGCTCTTTTTGAGG
>DATLIL010001243.1:0-6517 GCA_035539475.1 Polyangiaceae bacterium | reverse complement strand
GGGTAGCTCGTGGGATCGATCGACAGCAGGATCTCGATGTTCGGATTGTTCACGAGGTCGCCGTTGAACGCGTACCACTCGCAGGGAGCCGACGAGAACGTCGAGCCCACACCCTGAACCACCGCGTGGTCGGTGCTCTCGACGCGCAGCACGGCGGACGTGGGGCGCCAGGTGTTCTTCTGGTACGAGCCAGAGCCGAGGAAGTTTTCGTAGTACCAGGACCAGCCGGTGGGTGTGTCGGTCCACGCCGAGACGTGGAAGCCCATCCAGGCGCCGCCAGCTTCCATGTAGCTCTCGAAGGCTGTCCGCTGCACGGCGACGGTGGGGGCGTTATCGAGGAACAGCACGATGCGGCCGGGCGAGACGGTCAGCGTCGTCAGCTGTGTCCAGTCCGACGACGCCTGATAGGTGAAGCCGTTTTCTTGCGCGACGCTCGGGAACCACTCGTTCGCGCCCTTGGCGAAGCTCACGTGCGCCAGATCGGCGAGGGCAGGGGTGTAGAAGGCGAGCAGCTCCAGGGCCTTGCACGCACCGAGGCCGCCATTCGCGCTGGTGTCGCAGAGTGGCGCCTCGCTGCTGCAGCCTGTGTCAGGCGTGCAGCCCGGGGTCGGAGGCGCTCCACCGGCTCCAGCAGCTCCGCCGCTCATGCCGCCGCTGCCTGCAGCTCCGCTCGTGCCCGCGGCTCCGCCGACGCCGCCCGCGCCACTCGCGCCGCCGGCGCCGCCGCCGCCCTGTCCGGCGCCAGCAGCCCCGCCAGCGCCGCTAGCTCCGCCCGCTCCACCACCTGCCGCGGCGCCGCTGCCGCCTTGACCCACGGTCGGCGCCGCAGGCGCGACTTCAGAGCACGATAAGGACGAAGAGAGCGCACTGGCGAACGCCAGGCGCGTCAAAAGGCACACTACGGCACGAAGCCGGCACTGATCCATTCGGACACCCTCCGCAGGAACGCGGCAGCCGTATCACACGACACTCGTCGTTCGCAATCGAACGGCGTCGCGCACTTCACGTCTGGATCGCAGCGCAAACACGCAACAAGTGAAAGATACGAATGCGCAACAAATGTACTGCTCAAAATCCAAAGTCGTTTTTGTACGCGGACGCACGTGCGCGCGGCTTGCTCCTGCACATGCCGCTGACTTATGGTGCCGCACACTCGGTGGGTCGTTCTTGCGACGAGTGCGTCGCTTCGTCAGCCGAGCACGGAGTCTTCCAGCATGGTCCCCATTGCAGTGGCACCGCTCTTGGCCGGCGCACGACGCGCCGCCGTTTTGGCCTGTGGTTTGGCGATTTCTGCCTGCGCTCCGGCGGCGACCCCCGCGGAAACGGGTTCTGGTGGCAGCGGCGCCGTTGCCATGGGCGGCTCGAGCGGCGCCGGTGGCTCGGTGACCGGGGGTACCGCTGGAGCGACCTCGGCTGGCAGCGGCGGCGGTGGTACCGCGGGCGGTGCCGGTGCGGGCAGCGCTGGCACGGCGGGCTCCGGCGGTGACTCGGCGGGCACGGGCGGTGTCGCTGGTACGGCAGGTGGCGGGGGCTCCGGCGGCGGAGACGTGCTGCCGAAGAAGATCAACGTGCTCGCGATCGCCGAGTACGACACGAATCACGGACCGTTCGTGGAAGCGGCCAAGCCCTGGCTGGCGACGCTCACCGATCTGACCATCACCTACGTCGAGAATCCGAACTCCATCACGGAGGAGATGCTCGCCGACTACGGGCTGGTGCTGCAGCTCAACTACCCACCGTTCGCCTGGGACGATGCGCCCAAGGCCGCCTTCGAAAAGTACATCGACGAGGGCAAGGGCGGCTGGGTCGGGCTCCATCACGCCAGCCTCTACGGCTCACTCGTCACCGACGAGACCTGGCCGTGGTTCTACGAGTTTTTGGGGCAGGTGAACTTCCAGGGCTACATCGCCGAGTTCGCTGCCGCGGACGTCCACGTGGAAGCCACGTCTCACCCCATCTTCACCGGTGTCCCGGCGACGTTCAACGTGACGACGGACGAGTGGTACACGTGGGACGCCAATCCGCGCGACCACGCGACCGTGCTCGCGACCGTCGACGAGAACTCTTACGAGCCGGACTCGGCGGTGAAGATGGGTGCCGATCACCCGGTGATCTGGACGAACGAGGCTGTCGCGGCCAAGAACGTCTACATCTTCATGGGCCACCACCCCAACCTGTTCGAGAACGACGCCTACAAGACGCTGCTCCAGAACGCGATCTTCTGGGCTGGTACCGCCGCACCCTGAAGACGCCGGGTCAGGGCGCCGGTACGAGCTTCAGGTAGTCGAGGCCCACGTAGGCACCCTGGGCTGCAGCGTTCTTGCCCGCGACGCTGATGCGGAGCTCGTGGGCTCCGGCCGTCAGCGTCCGCGTGCAGAGCTCGAGCTCGCCCGTGGTGGCGACGCCGTCATCGTAGAGGTCGACATTCGTTCCGCACGCCGCGCCGTCGAGCTCGAACGCGACCGTGCCGTAGTCTCCGGCGCGCGTGAGAGCTGCGAAGATCTGAAACGTGTCAGCCTGCGCCACGGGTAGCTCGATCGTCGCCTGGCTGCCGGTGTCGACGTTGCTCAGGTTGTTCTTGTACCAGAAGAGGTGCTGATTCTGGCTCCAGCCGTTGCCGAAGGCGTCCATGTACTGGGGGGTCAAGCTGCCGTGCGTTGCCGACAGCACCTTCAGGTCTTCGGCTTCGATGCGTGAGTCGTCGCCAGCCGTCGGAGACTCGTAGTAGCTCGTGCGGTCGACCAGGCTCACGGGACCGTAGGCGTCCGTGCCGCCGGGGGCGAGGTACCAGTAGGGCATGACGCCGTAACGAGCATAGTCGTCGCCGTAGTACTTCTCGATCGTCGCTTCGAGCTCGCTCTGAAACGGCACGTTGTCGGCGACCTGGAAGCGATTGAGGACGCGGTTGCCCTTCCAGTGGATGCTGCCCTCGTTGAACAGCTGCGTGTGGAAGGCGCGGCTGAAATAGTCGGGCGTCGCCCAGGCATACCCGAAGTAGTCTTCGGAGCCGGTCCCGAACCAGGAGGGCGTCGCCTCACCGTCCACGTAGAACTTTTCGTCGCCCTCACCCCACCAGTAATCACCGGGGGGAGCCGCAGGATCGACGCTGTCGTCGGGCTTGAACAGGTGCAGCATGAAGCCCAGGAAGCGCCCCTGACCGCTGGTCTTCAGCACCGTGTAGTCGGGATGGCGATCGGGGCGCCCGGATTGCTGGGCATTCCTGTTCCACTTGGCGTGGAAGCGCAGCAGCTGTGCCGCGAACGGTTGCGGCGCACGGGTGACCGAGACGTCGACGCTCCTCGTCGTCGGTCCGTCGTTGGTGATCTCGAGCCGCGCCGACGACGCGAACGGCATGTACCAGAAGCTGTACATGGTGCCGTCGTCCAGGACGCCGAGCGGCAATGCGCGATAGCGGTTGTATCCGGCGGCCGTGCCGAAGAAGTCGCCGAGCGGTGCCCAGACCGCAGGCTCCGCCTCGCCGTCCCAGGTCAGGCTCAGCGACAGCTCGCGCAATGCCGCCCACTGCTCCGCCTTCGTGGTCAGGTCATTGACTCGGACCGTGAGCGCGGTGATCGCGCCCGAGCCGCTGAGATCGAACGGCACGACGCTCTCACCGGCGGCGACGTCGTGATGGGACTCCTCGCTCATTTCTCCGGCGCGTGTACCGGCCGGATCCGTACCCAGGCCGTTGCTGAAGTAGTCGTTCAGGGCGTCGAGCGCGGCGTCGTCTTCGGCGCCGAGGTCACGACTGAACGTGGGCACGACGGTCTCGGGCGGGAACGTCGTGTACTCGACGTAGTAGTAAGACGAGAAGTCGGCATCCGCGACCACCTTGGCCGACTGCTGGAACGGCATCGGGATCAGGTTGTTCCAGCCGCCGGCGGCCTCGTACACGAGCTCCGAACGGTCGAACGGAGTCTGCTCGCCGTTGAAGTACTCGCTCCACGGCAGATCCACGGCCGGCACGGCGGCGCCGTCGACGAAGATCCTCACGTGAGCCTCGCTCGGATTGGCGGTACTCAGGCGCCAGATGCAACCAGGCCCCTGCATCTCGGCCAGAACCTTGTTGCCGTCCTCGTCGAGGTGCTCGAAGCCAGCGCCGTCGGCGTTGGCCGCCCAGTTCGAGTAGGTGTCGCTCGCCGCGTCGTAGGTCGAGCTGCGGTCGTGCGAGGAGATCTCGCGCGTGACCTCGCCGGCCGGCGGTGGGTACGAGAGTCTCTCCAGATCCTTCATCTTGGCGACGAGATCGACGTAGCTGTACTCGCCGGGAACCGAGATGCCGCCCGCCTCGCCACCTTCTCCAGCGGCTCCTCCGGCCGGCGGTTGCTCGGTCGTACCGCCGCTGTTGCTGCCTGCTGAGCCAGCACTGCTCGTGCCCGCGACAGTGGTCCCGCCGCTACCCGATGAGCCAGGCGTGCCGGCCGAGCCGCCGGAATCGGGAGCTGCCGCTTGTGATGGATCGCTCGTGCAGTGAGCGAGCAGGGCGAGGAGCAGCAGCAATCCAGCTCCACGGTGAGAACTTTCGCCACGGGATCTTCGGGCACCCATCGTCCCTCTAAATCTCGCGCGGCTGCTTTTCGGCTCAGGATTTTCGCTGGGGCAGGCCGGCCATGCGCCAGAGCGCGGCGAGTCCGTCATCCGTACCCGGCCAGTGCTTGCGGACCGCGTCAGCGCCCGCGCGCCGCACGACGGAACGCAACACCCAGCAGACGACGATCGCATCGTCCGCGTAGCCGATCACGGGGATGAAGTCCGGGATGATGTCGATGGGAATTGCGAGGTAGACGAACAGGAGCCACAGGCGCACGCGCACGCCCCTCGGCAACGTGTGATCCGTCGCCAGTCCCTTGAGCAGTCTCAAAGTGTCCGGCAAGAGCCTCAACGCTTCTTGCAGCAGCGACCCCTTCGGTCGGGCCAGGAGCAAGAACACGACGAGGACGCCCCACGAGAGAAGCAGCGCTACGAAGAGACCGACGAGCGCACGCCACCACATCACACCGCTCCCCGACGTTGGTCCCAGTCGCCTCGAAGCAGCCCCCACACGGTGCCGTCGTGAAACTGGCCGTCGTCTTCCAGGATGCGCTTGCGGAGCGTGCCGTCCCGCGTGAAGCCGAGCCGTTCGGCCAGGCGCAGCGAACGCTCGTTCGCCGCGGACGTCCAGATCTCGATGCGGTTGAGCGCCAGCTTTTCGAAGCCGAAGTGCAGCACCGCCGCGATCGCCTCCTGCGCCAGACCGAGGCCCCAGGCGCTCCTGGCAAGGTCGTAACCGATGCTGGCTCGGCGGTGATAGCGGTCCCAATCGAACATGCTCACCGAGCCGATCACGCGTTGTGTCTCTCTCGACTTGAGGGCCCAGATGACCTCCCTCTTCTGTCGGTACGCTTCGCGCTCCTGTTCGATGAACCGCAGCGTGTCTTCCAGCGTTCGGTGCGGCTCCGAGTTGTAGCGCTGTACCTCCGCGTCAGCGCGAACGGCGAAGATGTCGTGCGCGTACTTCTCGTCGTACTCGCAGAGCTCGAGGCGCTCCGTCGCCAGCAGCGGAAAGTCACCGAAATCGAAGCCGGGTCCCATACCTACTGCTACGGCGTCAGCCACAGGCCGCGGAAGCTCTTGCGTGCGCTTTCCTTGTGTTTCTTGCACGGCTTGCCGTCGATGTCGACCGAGCCGTCGTCGCTCAGTACGACGATGTCGTTGCGCGCCTCGTGTGCGAAAATGGCCTCGGCGTTGAGCTCCGAGAGATCCGTGGCGATGGGGACAACCGCGCTCTGCCCGTCGAAGCGATAGAGCCGGAACGGTCCGCCTTCGCCGCTAGGGCCCGCCAGGATCAGGATGCTGGAGTGCCAGCTGCTCATGGCGCGAATACCGAGTCCGCCCAGATCGAGCTGAACGGGGTCAGTCAGCTTCGCTCTGGCGCCGCCCAGCACCTCTTCGGGATTGGAAATACCGACGAGCAACGCTCGCCCCTCGGGCACCGGATTGCGGAACCCCATCAGCAAGGTGCCGCTGGAGGTGGCGACCAGGCCTTCCAGGTTCAAGCCGCCTGGAGCCTTCGGTGCGAGAAGCGCCGCTTCCCCGAGCCCGAAACGCGCGAGCCGCGGCTCGTTCAGCAGGTCATCGAGCAGCGAGCGGTAGGGCTGCCCCACCATCACGGGGGCTGCTGACTCGTCCAGGCTGGCCCGGATCGCGAAGAACACCAGCCGATCGTCGTCGCGCTTGCCCTTCGAGGTTCGGCCGTGCGAGGCGAGGAAATACGCCTTGTCGTTCAGGCGCGTGCCGGCTTCGAGGTCGACCTCGGTCTTTTCGATGCCTGCGCGCTGGAACTCGGCCGACAGATCGAGCTCACGGCGTGGCGCGCCGCCGCGCTCCGTGTCGTAGACGCGGAGCACGTTGTTCTCGTCGTCGGCGACGAGGACGTGCCGCTCGTCGAGCTCCACCGCGCCGGATGCGTCGCAGGTGCCGGCAAAGGTCACGACGCTGCGCTCGGCGACGGGCTGCGCCGCGGCCTTGCCCTGCACGG
>DATLIL010001242.1:0-4727 GCA_035539475.1 Polyangiaceae bacterium | reverse complement strand
GCCCGACCCTGACAGCTGCGGGCAGTCTCGTTTGCCGCCACCGCTGCCGGGCGCTGAGCAGCTCCCGAGCAAGCCACCATCCACACCGAAACCAACACGCCGCAAGCCTTCACCAGGTTCGAGTTCATGACCGTTCTCCTTCGAACGGCCAGCAATTGCAGCCCCCGTGCCAGGCGCGTTGTGGCTTGTTTTTGGCTGAATTCTACGGCGAATGGCTGTGCAGCGCCCAGCACTGTGCCGGTTTCGGCACGGCTTTCGTGCCGACCTCCGCACGGGTGCCGGGCGGCGCTATTTTGCCCAGAAAGACGTACACGCAGGACGGAGTGATCTCCGTACCTACTTCACGAACGTGACGTCGTCGATCCAGAGGTCGAAGTCCTGATCGCCGTCCATGGCGCCGAAAACGATGCTGTTCACGTCGTTCGCGGTGTTGCCCACCTTCACGCCCCAGCTCGGCTGAGCGAACTTGGAGAGTGGCAGCGAGAGCTTGCTCCAGTTCTTGGTCGGCTTGAACTCGTGCTGCGGATGGCTCCAATCGGCGACGCTGGCCTTGGAGAGCTGCACCCGGTAGTTCTTGCCGTCACCTTTGGCCCAGAACTCGAGGGCCTTGAATTGGGTCAGATCGACGGGGCGTGCCGGCGTGTTGAGATCGATGGACAGCACGGCGTAAGGCCAGGGCGCACGGCTCGGCCCGAGATGACCGGAGATGTGACCCGCGTTCCCGGGCGAGGTAGACGATCCGCCGGGCGACGACGCGAACGGGAACGGCGTGATCTTCGTGCCCATGTTGTGCTTGTCGAACTCGGCGATCCAGACGGCGCCGTTCTTGGCGGAGGCACCGCCTTCGAAGTCGTCGACCAGGAAGACGTTGCCGGTGAGCTTCGGCTGCACCGACTGGATCGTCGTCGACACCGATTGGGCGGCGGCAGACTCGCCGCCGAGCTGGTGCAGCGGCGTGAACTTCACCCACTGGTACTCGGCCTGAACCGGCTTGCCCTCGTACTTCAGCGGACCGAGCCAGCCGTCGACGGTGTGCCCCGGCCAGAGGTTGAGCACCAGCGCACCCGCTGCCTGGGGAAGCGCGCCGCGCGAGCCGTCCTCGCGGTGAACGGGCTTGCCGTCGACGAACCAGGTGATCGAGTCGGGACGCCACTCGAAGGCGTAGTCGTGAAAATCCGCGGTCGCATCGAAGCCGAGCTCCACGTCGTGCCCGTGCTGACCAACTCCCTTCGTGAAGTAGTTGGTCTGCAGGATCGTGGTGTCCTTGCCGAGGAACTCGATGTCGATCTCGTCTTGCGGATCGGCGTTGTAGGTGAACAGCGAGCCCGACATGGTGCCGCTCAGCTTGGCGGGTTTCATGCGCACCTCGTAGCGCCCGAAGCCGTACTTCTTCTTGGACTGGTACTCACCCGAGGCGTAAGGCTTGCCCGAGCACTTGTCGGGGCAACCCTTGTCGTCGATCTTCAGCACCAACGTGCCGCTCTCGAAGAACGCGTTGTCCTTGCGCCAGCCGCAATGAAAGAGCGGGCCGTTGGTGTAGCCGTCGTTGATCTGCCAGAGGTTCGCGTCGTGCTGGTCGAGCTCGTCGAACAGTGCTTCGAGGGACGCGCCCGGCTGCTCGGGGGGCGGCGCGTTCTTGGCCTCCGCCGCGTTCGTCGTCTGGTCGCCGCTCGGATTCGACGGGCTGGTGATGCAGCCGCTGACCATGAGCAGGGTGAGGGGGAGCGCTTTCAAACGAGTCTTCATCTTACGACCTCCGGGCGGTGGCTGAGTCGCATCCTGCCGTCTGCGGCCCATGCGAACAACGCGTCAGAGGGCGCATCTATTTGAGCAATTGTAAGATGGGTTGTCTGTTTGTAAGCTAGCCCGGGTGGACCGGCGTTTCGGTAGCGAACCGGCGCGAGCGCGCGATAGGCGGCTAGCGAGCGGCATAGCGGGTCTGGACGGGCTCATCGGCGGTGGTCTGCTCGAGGGCTCGTCGACCGTGCTCGCGGGACCGGCCAGCACCGGCAAGACCTGGTTCTCATTGCAGTTCTTGCGCGCCGGTCAGCTGCGCGGCGCGGCGGCGGTGTACCTGCACCTGGCGCGCGAACGGAACGAGCGAGAGGCGCTCCACCTGCCGGAGCCTTTCGCCAGGATGGTCGCCGACGGCGCCATCACCGTCCGCCGCGACCGACTGAACCGCGCCCTGGCGCCCTGGCTCGGCCCGGTCGTGGACGAGCTGTCGCCGGGAGCGCGCGTGGTGCTCGAGCTAGCCGTCGACGTGCGCGAGCTGTCGGCACGCGAGCTCGGCTGGGTGGCGGACGCGGAACGCCTGCTCGCCGATCGCGGCGTGACCTCGCTCATCACGGTGCGCGCAGCAAACGCGGAGCCGCAATTGATCGAGCAGCTCGGACGACTGACACCCGGAGCGAGCGCGATGTTTGCGGTGGAGCTGCGCTCGAGCGAGTGGGGGCTCGAGCGCCAGCTGCTCACGGCCAGCGTGAAGGGCGTGGCTGCGCCGAGCCGGTTCTACCCGCTCGAGCTTGGCCCGGACGGTCTCAGTGTTTCGAGCGACGCTTCGGCGACGCCCGCGCGCGACGAGCCAGACGCCGCGCCGCTCTACATCGGTGCGCCGCCGTACCTGCAGGGCGAGCTCAAGCGCCTCTATGTCCAGCGCCTGCGCCGGCACCTGGCTTCGAGCGGTGCTCCGGGTCTGCGCGCGCTGCACGGCAGGCCCTTTTTCTCGCAGCTGTTCAGCGAGCTCTACGCGCCGCGCAGCGACTTCGGCGCCGTGCTCGTCAGCGAGCCGGGCATCGTGCGGCACCTGGCGGACAAGGGCCTGCTGATGGAGCTCGAGGACGTCTTTCCCGAGCACAACGATCTGTTCGTCGACAAGGCGCTGCGGCGAAGCATCTTCTTCGGCCACCTCTACGCGGCGCCCCAGCACGTCTCGCTCCGCCTGCTCTTTTACCGCAAGGATTTGCTCAAGAAGCACGGCCTCAAGCCCCCGCGTACGTGGAGCGAGCTCGAGAGTCATGCCCGCTACGTCGTGCGCGCCGAGCGCAACCCCGAGCTCTCCGGGCTCCTCTTCGAGTACCGCCCGGCGGTGCGCTTCGGGCTCTTGCTCGAGCACGTCTGGGCCTCCGGTGAGGATCTCTACGGTGAACGCGGTGGCTTCACCTTCAACGCGCAACGGGTGACCGAAGCGATCGCCCGCCTGCGCCGCCTGGTCGACGAAAACAAGCTGACACGCCTGTGCATGACGCCGTCGGAGCACTGGGACGTCTACCAGCAGTTCTTCGCGGGCAAGGCTGTGTTTCTGCACCACTGGAGCGACGGTCTGCGCTTGATCTTCGAGCGCGGGAGCGAAGCCCGCGAGCGCTTTGGCTGGTGTGTGCTGCCCACGGTGGAGGCGTCACAGCGCGGCTACGCCCTGGCCGCGGGCGTGAGCTACGTCGTGCCCAAGAACACGCGCCAGCCCGATCTGGCGCGGCTCGCCGTGCGCCGGCTGATGGAGCCCGAGTTCCTGGCGCGCAACGAGATCGAGTTCGGCTGGCCCTTCCCCGCATCGACGAGCCTGTACGACGACGCGCGCGTTCTCGCCGCCCATCCCTACTACGCGGAAGGGCACGACCTGCTCTCGCAGACTCGGCTGCTGGAAGAGGCGCCGTACATCGAGGGTGACCCCTTCGAGTGGAGCAGGATCGCCGCTGAAGCGATGGGGCGAGCCTTCAAGGCGCTGCGGCCCGACGCGCTCGAGCCCGACGAAGTGGCTGCGCTGATGGAACGCGACTTCGCACGGCTCTTGCCCAAACCGAGCTATTCCGGGCTGATCACGCGCGCCGTCGAGCTCGTCGACCGCGAGCTCGGTGAGTCGCTGACGGGCGAGCTACTGGCGCGCCGGCTCGGTGTGTCCCGCCCGTATCTGGCAGCGACATTTCGCCGTGAGACGGGACATACGTTGCACGACTACGTGACCGAGCGTCGTATCACGCGAGCGAAGGAGCTCCTCTTGCACTCCGAGCTCGGTATCGGCGAAATCGCGAGCCGGCTCGGCTTCAAGACGATCTTCCACTTCAGCCGTGTGTTCAAGGAACAGGCCGGCGCGAGCCCGCGCAAGTTCCGCAATCAGCGCTAGCTCAGTCGCGCGCCGAGAATAGTGCGACCACGCCCTTTTGCTGGATCTCGACCTTCGAGAATCGACGGGAGAGCTCCGCTCGCAAGATAGCCGCGCTATCGGAGGCGTTGCCGAAGATGCCGCGCTGATTGTAGCGCCGCATGAGCCAGCGCTGGCGTGCGAGTGGCGGCTCCGGGCTTCCGATGATCGTGCTGCCAAAGAGCCTTCCGCCTGGCGCGAGCTTGGGCTTGAGGTGATCGAAGACCCGCCACTTGCCCTGGCCGCCAGCTGGCAGGCAGTGCAGCAGAAAGTTCAGACCGATCGAATCGAAGCGACATTCCGGCAGCGCGTTCGGCTCCAGCACGTCGGCCCGGACGACCTCCGGTGAATAGCGGGCAATTCGTGCGGCGGTGTAGGCCAGGCTCTGAGCGTTCAGATCCAGCAGGGTGATCGCCGGGCGCTCCACGGGGTAGCGCGCCTTGTCCAGGAAGAAGCCGGTTCCGACGCCTACGTCCAGGTGTACGGCTCCGAGCTCCGCCTCGTAGTGCGCGAGCAGCTGCTCGGCCCGGCACTGCCAGATGCGCGTGCAGGAGACGTCGAGGACGAACCAATCATAGAGGCGCAGGAC
>DATLIL010001241.1:0-13052 GCA_035539475.1 Polyangiaceae bacterium | reverse complement strand
GTGCCGGTATCCCGCTTGTCGGGACCCGCGGGAGTCACCCCCGCACTTCACAGGTTTCAGGAAAGCGAGGACTCCATGGATTCCGACAAGCTCGGCGATCGCTTCGTGCCCGCGAAGCGCGTGATCGTGGTCATTGACCTGACCAACTTTGCCAGGGCATTCCAAGAGCGCAGCGACGCACAGCTGGCGGCGTTTCTCGATTCTTACTACGCGCTTTGCGAAGAGAAGCTCGCTGCTCCCGGTGTGGGGGGCAGGATCGTCAAGTTCATGGGCGACGCCTGCCTCGCGGTTTTTCCGGCAGAGCTCGCCGGCGCCGCGGTGTCCGCGGTGGTGCACCTGCAACACGACCTGGACGCGCTCACGCGTGAGCAAGCGCTGCCCTTCGCTATGGGCGCGAACATCCACATGGCTGAGCTCGTTGAGGCGGAGCTCGGCGGCGGCTCCAGCCGGCGCGCGGACGTGATCGGGCGCGGGGTGAATCAGGCCTTCTTGCTCGGTCGGGGCGCGGGCGTTCGCATCAGCGAGCCGGTCTATCGCAGCCTGGCGAGCGGCGAACGTTCGCCTTGGACCAAGCACAAGCCGCCAGCCGTCTACTCGCTGGCGAATCCGGGCGAGGTCTACGGAGGGCTCGGCAAGGACGCGGCGACCAACGCCCAGCGTTGGTAGCTCAGTCTTCGGGCAGGGGCGCCACGCGGTCGCTGGGACCGTCGGCGCCCAGGCGCCCGTAGCGATGCAGCGCGACGATGCCGGCGATCAGGCCGGCGATGGTGAGCCAGCCGCCCATGCCTTCGTCGTCCATGACGGCCAGCGCGATGCCGACGAGCACGATGGCTGCCGCCACGAGCACCAGCGTGCGCGTGCTGGCGGCGCGAGCGCGGCGCTGTTCGGCGAGCGTGCTCATGGCCAGCGCTCCGCGTGGGCTCGCACCAAGAAGTCTCGCACGTCGCGCCGAAGCTTGAGCTCTGCCGTCAAGGTCGTGTCCTCGTGACCCTCGCCGACGTGGTCGTCGTAGAGGTAGTCGGTGTCGTGCACTACCAATACTCGCGCGTCGCCGTCGGCGCCGAGGCCGCTGACGAGCTGCAGCGCGTCGCCCATGTTGGGGTCGCGGGGCTGCAGGGCGTCGCCGAGCTCGGAGCGTTCTCTGGCGGTCACGTAGGCCACGCCATACTTGTGCCCCTGCGCCACGACGTCCACCTCGAGCTTGCGGTTCGGAGCGAGCGACAGGGGATGCCCCGGGACCGGTCGATCACGCTGGTCGTGGAAGGCCTGGACGATGATTTCCACCGCCCGGCGCTCGTCCAGTGGACGAGTGGGATTCGGGGCTCGCGGTGGTGCACCGCCGCAGGCACCCAGCCCGGCCGCCAGGATGGCGAACGTTAGCAGGCGCCGAAACCCACCCAGCGTGCTGGATAGGGCAGGGGCACCGGGCGTGGGGCTCATCTGGAAGCAAAAGGTAGCCAACCGCCCGGCGTTTAGCTAGCTCTCTGCAACGATGTCGACAGGCTCCGCGCCGCCAGCCGCTCTCGCGCTCCTCGCGCTGGTCGTGTTCGGCTGCGGTCGGCCGGAGGTCCCGGATGCGCGCGACGCGGCCCGGGCCTACGCCGAGGCACTTCGTCGAGGCGACCATCGCGCCGTGTACGGCATGATGACGCGCGAGTCGCAGCGGTCTCTCGGCGAAAAGGGCACGCAGCGCTTGCTCGCGGACGCGAAGGCGGAGCTCGACAAGCAGGCCGCGAGCCTGCTCGAGCCCGGGACCCGGGTCGAGGCGGTGGCCACCTACCGGCTGGAGGACGGGGAGAGCGCCGACCTCGTGCTCGGCGAGCACGGATTCCGCGTCGGCGCCGCGGGAACGTTTCCGAGTGCGGCGCGCACTCCGGCCCAGGCGCTGGAGGCGCTGCGGCGGGCGCTGGCCAGGCGCAGCTACCCGGCGCTCGTGCGGGTGCTATCCAGTGAGACCCAGAGCGCCGTCGAGACCGAGGTCAGGAGCCTGGTCGAAGGTCTCGAGAACGCCGAAACGTTGGAGGTCAAAGTGGAAGGGGATACTGCGACGGTCGAAGTGCCGGGCGGTCACCGGGTCCGCTTGAAGCGCGAGGCAGGAGTCTGGCGCGTGGACGACGTCGAATGAAGACGTCGCTCGCCCGCCGCTCGCTGTTGCTCGGCACCTTGGGTACGCTCGTGGCCGGCGAGGCCTCCGCGTTCGGCGAGTCCGGTTCGTTTTCGGCGCGGCTGCTCGTGGCCGGCAAGGCGCAGCAGCTGCAGCAGAGGGTGAGCGGTCTGTCGCGCTGGGCGTTCGAGCTGGTCCAGCGCACCAGTGCTCCGGGCAAGCTCGTGCCGAGCAGCGTGGAGGCGGATCGCCCGGCGCTGCTGGCGGAGCCTTTTGCGGTCTGGGCCGGCGACACCGACGTGGGCTCACTGTCGAGCACGCAGATCCGCGGCCTGGAGCGTTTTCTCAGACTCGGCGGCGTCATGGTCGTCGACGACGGCGCGCCGGAGAACGGCGCGTTCTCGCGTTCGGTGCGCCGCGAGCTCGGCCGGGTGCTGCCAGCCACGCCGCCGGTGAGGCTCGACCCCGGTCACGTCGTCTATCGCACGTTCTACCTGCTCGATCGTCCCGTGGGGCGCGTGCTCGGACCGCCGCACCTCGAGGCCATCGTCCGCGGCCGCAACGCCCAGGTCTTTTTTCTGCAGCACGACCTGCTGGGAGCCCTGGCGCGTGGTGACGAGGGCTGGGCCTACGAGGTTGCTCCCGGCGGGCCAGAGCAGCGCGAACGAGCCGTGCGCCTGGCCGTGAACATCGCGATGTACGTGCTCTGCTCCGACTACAAGGACGATCAGGTGCACGCTTCCTGGCTCATGCGCCGCCGCGGTCAGGTTCGGCCGTAGGGTCCCATGCTCAGCTGGTCGTTCGCCGAAGATCTGTCGCGGGCCTCGGCCGTGCTTTCGATCGTGGTGATCGTGGCCTGGCTGGGCTGGCTCCTGTTCGAGGTCAGGCGCCGCGAACGCCAGCGTTCCTTGCTCGTCGCCTCCGCGCTGATCGCAGCCGTGTTCGCGCTCCTGGCCGTGCTGCGGCCCGCGCGGGTGACGGCCCGCGGCAGCAAGGTGGGGCCGCGCGTGGCCGTGGTCGTGGACGCCTCGCGGCGCATGTTGCTCGGCGGCGACGGCGGTACTCGCTGGCAGCTGGCGCTCGAGACCGCGGCTCGACTCAAGAAGCAGATGTCACACGCCCGGCTCGGCTACTACGCCCTGGCCGACGGCAAGCTCACGCCGCTGTCCCCGGACACCACCGAGGCGCCCGCTGGCGGCGAGACCGACCTCAGCCGCGCGCTCGAGTCGCTCTCGTCCGTGGCCGGCGAACGACCGCAGGCCGTCGTGGTGATCAGCGACGGCAGGCTGAGCCAGCCGGACGCGGCCAGCGACGACGCCGTCTTGAAGCGGCTG
Source organism: Polyangiaceae bacterium (assembly GCA_035539475.1). Taxonomy (GTDB): domain Bacteria; phylum Myxococcota_A; class Polyangia; order Polyangiales; family Polyangiaceae; genus PMG-095. Next base: position 9,614 of record DATLIL010001241.1, on the reverse strand, counting down.
GCGGCTTCGCTCGGCGTGCCGGTGCACACGCTGGCAGTGGCCGCGAGCGCCCCGCCGGACGCGAGCATTCGTGACGTCAGCGCCGCGGGCTCCGCGGTTGCGCACCAGCCTCTGGCCTTGCGTGTCGCCATCGGCTGCTCGGGCGGGCTGACCTGCGACAAGGTGCCCGTCGTGGTGCGTGAGCTCCGGCGCGGAGAGCCGCCGGTCGAGCTCGCGCGCGGCGAGGCCGAGATCAGCGGCGGGCAGGCCACGGTCGAGCTCAGCGTCACGCTCGAACGCGCCGGCGCGCGCGTCGTGCAGGTGGCGATCGAGCCGCCCGAGGGCGACAAGGTCCCCGAGAACGACGCGCGCATCGTGACCTTCACGGTGGCGCGCGAGCGCGTGCGGCTGTTGCACGTCGCCGGCCGTCCCACCTACGACGTGCGGGCGCTGCGCATGTGGCTCAAGAGCGACGAGTCGGTCGATCTGGTCGCCTTCTTCATCCTGCGCACCAACGACGACGACGTGCGCGCGGACGAGAACAGCGAGCTCGCGCTGATCCCGTTCCCCGTCGACGAGCTCTTCACCCAGCACCTGCCGAGCTTCGACGCCATCGTGCTGCAGGACATCGATGCCGTGGCTTATCGGCTGGCCGAGCACTTGCCGGCGCTGGAGGCCTATGTTCGCGCCGGCGGCGGCTTGATCATGGTGGGTGGTCCGGCCTCGTTCGCCGGGGGCCACTACGCGCGCACGCCGCTCGAACGCGCGCTGCCCGTCGAGATCGCCGGCGGCGCCGAGCCGTACGACGTGCGCGAGTTCGTGCCTTCGCTGACGCCCGCCGGACGCGCCGCCGCGGTGCTGCGCCCGCTGCGCGAGCTCGTGGGCGAGGTGCTGCCGAAGATGCCCGGCGCGAACTTCTTCGGCAAGAAGCGCGAGGGCGCGATCGCGCTCTGGGAGCACCCCGACAAGGGCACGAGCGACGGCCGCATGCCGGTGCTGGTGCTCGGCGACTACGTCGACGGCCGCACCATCGCGCTCGGCGTCGACGGTACCCACCTGCTCGCGTTCAGCGAGGATGCAGAGCGCACGGCAGGCCGCGCCTACGGTGCGCTCTGGGACGGCCTGCTCGGCTGGCTGATGCGCGATCCGCGCTACGAGTCTGCGCGGCTGTCGTTGCTCAGGCCCTGTGTCGCGGGCGAGCCGGCCAAGCTCTCGCTGCTCTACCTGCCGGGCAGTGAAGGGGACGTCGAGCTCGAGCTCATCCCGCTCGGCGTCCCGAACCCGCAAAAATTCGAGAAGCGCGTGCCGCGCGGCAAGGGCGACACCGTGGAGATCGATCTCGGCAAGCTCGAGCCCGGCGGCTACAGCGCGCTCGCCAAGGTCGGCGCAGCCCCACCCACGCGCTTCGATTTCGGCTGCGAAAAAGGCGGCGCCGCCTGGGCCGACTCGCGCCCCGACGCAGAGCTCCTGGCGCGCATCGCCAAGGCCACGGGCGGCAAGGCCTTGCCCGCCACGGATAGCGCCAGCCTGCCGCTGCCCGAAGTGACGGAAATTGCCGCCGAGCGCCGCTCCACTCCGCTCGCTCCGCCGTGGCTATGGACGCTCGGCGCCTCGCTCACGCTCGGCGTGCACTGGCTGCTCCGCCGTCAGAGCGGCCTGGCATAGCGGGAAGATCGTCGCAAAGGCGCCGAGACACGAATCCCGGCTTGTCTTGGCTGCCGCTGCTGGCGCACGGCGTCATAGTCTCTCGTGCGAGCTTCGGGGGGCCTTCCGCTGGCTGGGATAGCCGCAGGGGCGCAGAGTTCGCAGAGTTTGAGTTTGTTCGGAAGCGTTTCGGGATTCTTTAAGGCGTCAGGACGATTCGGCGCACACCTTGACGGAGTAAGGGGACGTTGAAGTTGATGAGCAGGCCCAGCAGCGGCTTGCTCGTAGATCGAGATGACCTGCGCAGGAAGCGTTCGTGAACGACTTCAATGGCCTTGAGTTCGACGACCAGTCGCCCGTCGACAAGGAGGTCAACGTGACCCCGCCCAACGACGACGTCCTTGTACGTCACGCGAACTTCTGGCTGCCGTTCGAACTTGATCCCATTCAGGGTCATCTCCACGCAGAGCGCGGATTCGCAGATCTGTTCAAGCAGTCCAGGGCCAAGAACTCGGTGAACTTCGATGGCGGCGGCTACCACCCGACCAGAGAGCATATTGAGGTCGGAGCCGGGTTCGGTGGTTGATCGTTGACTCACGGCCAAGGGTCGGTCGGGGCCGAGACCAGTTTCGTGGAAAGGATGTAATCGTGCTCCGATCCAAAAAAACTCTGCGCCCCCTGCGACTCTGCGGCCATCCCTCCGCGGGTGTTTCAAGCTGTTGACGGGACGAGAGACTCGGCGCGCGCCGTGCGCGGCTGCAAAGAAAAACGGCGACAGGCACCGTGGCCTGCCGCCGTCTTTCGCTTGGGTGCGCGCCCGTTACGCTGAGGGCGCCCAACCCGATCAGTCGTAGTACTCGCTGCCGAGGTGGGTGATGAGCTCCTCGCCCTTCATCCAGCGCAGCGTGTTCTTCAGCTTCATCGACTGGATGAAGATGTCGTGCTCGGGGTAGAGCCCGGGCGCGGTCATCGGCGCCTTGAAGTAGAAGCTCAGCCACTCCTGAACGCCGCGGAAATCGGCGCGGCGGGCCAGATCCATGAACAGCGCCAGATCGAGCACGAGCGGCGCCGCGAGGATCGAGTCGCGGCAGAGGAAGTCGACCTTGATCTGCATCGGGTAGTTGAGCCAACCGAAGATGTCGATGTTGTCCCAACCCTCCTTGGCGTCACCGCGCGGCGGGTAATAGTTGATGCGGACCTTGTGATAGAGCTTGCCGTAGAGCTCTGGGTAGAGCTCCGGCTGCAGGATCTGCTCGAGTGAGCCGAGCTTGGAGACTTCCTTGCTCTTGAAGTTCTCCGGATCGTCGAGCACCTCGCCGTCGCGGTTGCCGAGGATGTTGGTGGAGAACCAGCCGCTCATGCCCAGCATGCGCGCCTTGAAGCCCGGCGCGAGGATGGTCTTCATCAGCGTCTGGCCGGTCTTGAAGTCCTTGCCGCAGATCGGCTGGTGCGTCTCGCGCGCGAGCTCGTGCACGGCCGGGATGTCCACGGTGAGGTTGGGCGCGCCGTTGGCGAACGGTACGCCCTCCTTGAGCAGCGCCCAGGCGTAGAGCATGGAGTTCGAGATCGCCGGGTCGTTCTCGAGCAGGCCCTTCTCGAAGCTCTGGATCGTCTGATGAACGGGCTTCTCTTCGAGGTAGATCTCCGTCGAGGCGCACCACACGGCCACCGCGCGCGCGGCGCCGTTCTTCTTGATGAACGTGCGCACGTCGTCGCGCAGCTGCTCGACCATCTCGGCCTTGTTGGCGGCCTTCTTCACGTTCGTGCCGTGCAGGCGCTTGACGTACTCGGGGTAGAACGCGGCCGTCATCGGCTTGATCGCGTTGAGGTCGTCCTTGATCGGATCGAGGTGACGCGACTCGAGCACCTCGGCCTTGACCGCGGCCTCGTAGGCGTTGTCGTCGTAGACGTCCCAGCCGCCGAACACGAGATCATCGAGCGAAGCGAGCGGCACGAAGTCCTTGATCGCGGGCACCTTGTTGTCGGTGCGCTTGCCGAGGCGGATCGTCCCGGTCTGCGTCAACGAACCGACGGGGCTCGCGAGCTTGCGTCGCGCCAGGAGACAACCTGCGATGAACGTCGTCGAGACGGCGCCCATGCCTGGCAAGAGGACGGCCAGCTTGCCCTCGGCCTTTTCGATCTTTTCCGGTCTTTTCATGATGACTCTCGTTCTCTTGCCGTGACAGTCTCGGGCGCGATGCACCCGCCGACGGCCTTGGCAGTAATTCTAGTCGCTGGAGTCGGTTCGCGCTTGCGTCCGCTGACCGACGATCGCCCCAAAGCCCTGGTGGACATCGGGGGCGAAACGATTCTTCTGCGCGCATTGCGCCTTCTCGCGCAGCACGGTGTCAAGCGTGTAGTGCTTGCCACAGGGTACCGCGAGGATGCGATCCGCCACGCATTGGCTAATAGTCCGCTGCCCGTGGAGTACTGCCACAACCCCGACTTCGATCGCACCCAGAACTCCGTGTCACTCGCGCTCTGCCGTGCGTCGCTCGAAAAACAGAGCTTTTTCAAACTCGACGGCGACGTCGTCTTCCAGCCCGACGTGCTGACGCGCCTCGACCAAGCGGAGAGCGACTTGGCGGTGGCGATCGATAGCAGGCGTGAAAGGGACGCGGAGGCCATGAAGGTCGCGCTCCACCTTGGGCGTATCGCTGCGTTCGGCAAGGGCCTGCCGCTGGCAGAGAGCGCAGGGGAGACGATCGGCATCGAGCGCGTTGGCGCGGCGTGCTCGGAGGCGCTCTTCCCGGCGCTCGATCAGGCGCGCGCCGCGGGCCGGACGGACCTCTACTACGAGGACGTCTACTCGGAGCTCGTGCGCCAGGGTGTGGTGGAGGCCTGCGCGGTCGAGGTCGGTGACCTGCCCTGGACCGAGGTCGACGATTTTTCTGATCTGGAGCAGGCCCGCCGGCTGGTGGCCGTCTCTGCGAACCACTCGACGCAGTAGCGTCTCGCGGCGCGACGCGTGGGTCAGGGCTCGGCTAGGTGGAGCCAGAGCAACAATTCTGTGATCTCCATCACTTGAGTAAATTGGCTCGGCGGCCGATGCGCTAGCGCCGGATTGTTGCTCGATCGCCACACTGTGGTGGTGGAACAACACCCGTACAAACGCGCAAATGAGCGATTTGAAAGGGATTTGCTCCTCGTCCGTCGATCATGATAATCGCTCGACCACCGAGGCTTTTTTGCGAGACAGGGACTTTTCAATGACACAAGCGCGCGTAACGCGAGCCGTCGTGCTCGCTGCCGGAACGGGCTCGCGGCTTGCTGACGGACAGGTCTTACCACCCAAGCCGCTGCGCCCTGTTGCGCAGGTGCCGCTGCTCGTGCGCGTTTTGCTCGCGCTCGAGTCCGTGGGCGTGCAGGAGGCGGTAATCATCACGGGTTTTCAAGGCGAGCTCGTGCGCAAGAGCCTGCTTGCCGACCCGCGGCTCGGCCTGAAGCTCATCTTCGTCGACAACCGCGAGTACGAAAAGAAGAACGGCGTCTCGCTGCTCGCGGCCCGTGACTACATCGACCGTGAATGTCTGCTGACCATGGCAGACCACCTCTACTCACCCGAGCTCGTGCGGCGCTTGCTCGCGGCAGAGATCCCGGCTGGCGCGTGCGCGCTGGCGGTCGACCGCGACATCGAGGGCTGCTTCGATCTCGACGACGCTACCAAGGTGCGCGTCGAGCGCGGCCAGATTGCGGCGATCAGCAAGGAGCTCGAGCGCTACGACGCCATCGACACGGGCGTCTTCCGCATCGGTCCGGCACTGATCGACGAGCTCTCGGGGCTGTACAACCAGAGCGGTGACTGCTCGCTGTCCGACGGCGTGCGTGCACTCGCCGGTCGCGGCCGCTTCCTGGCCGTCGACGTCGGTGACGTGCGCTGGATCGACGTCGACACGCCTGTGGCGCTGGAGCGCGCCGAGGCCATGCTGCGCGTCTTCGGCGACCACCTGGGCGACGAGCCCGGCTCCGTCCCGCCCCGCGCGATCGACCCGGATGCGATCGAGCTGTTCGCACCGAGCTGGGTGCGTGCGGCGCGTCCGTACAGCGAGACCCACTTCGACATCGCCGACAAGAACGCGAACTTCGCGCGCATGATGTCGAACGAGAGCCCGTACGCGCCCAGCCAGCGGGTGGTCAGCGCCATCCTCGAGGCGGCGCTGCGCGGCAACCTGTACCCGGGCGGCGCGCGCGAGCTCTGCACCAAGCTCGGGCAGCGCGACGGCCTGGACGGTGACTCGGTGCTGCTCGGCGCCGGGTCGACCGAGCTCATCGACGTCATCATCCGCACCTTCGTCGGACCCGGCGAAGAAGCCGTGATCAGCGTGCCGACCTTCAGCATGTACGAGGCGCGCACGCGCGTCGTCGGCGGCATCCCGGTGCTGGTGCCGATGACCGAGGAGCACGAGCACGACGTGGTCGGCATGATCCGCGCGGTCACCGAGCGCACCAAGCTGCTCTTCGTCTGCGTGCCGAACAACCCGACTGGCGCGAGCATCGCGCTCGACGACCTGCGGCGCCTGCTGCGCCTGGGTCTGCCCACGGTGATCGACGAGGCCTACCAGGAGTTCACCGAGGCCGACTCGTTCGTCGAGCTGTGCAGCGAGTTCCCCAACGCCATGGTGCTGCGCACCTTCTCCAAGGCCTATGGCCTGGCGGGACTGCGCCTGGGCTACGCGCTGGCGCACCCGGCCGTGATCACGCTGCTCTCGCGCGTGAAGGTGCCGTGGAACATCCCCAGCGTGACCATCGCCGCGGCCAGCGCCGCGCTCGACGACTTTGCCGAGTTCGACCGGAGGCGGCTCGAGCTCAAGGAGGCGCGGGCCGAGCTCGCTGCGCGCGTCGACGCGCTCGGCAAGCTCACCATCGTCCCGGGCGAGGGTAACTTCCTCCTGATCGACGTCTCGGGCACGAGCTACTCCGCCGAGCAGCTGGTCGAGGCACTGCTCGCCGAGGGCGTGCTGATCCGCTCGCTGGGCGTGCACCACGCGACCCGCAGCTACGTGCGCATCACGGTCGGGACGCGGGAGCAGAACCTCCGCTGCGTCGGGGCGCTCGAGCGAGTCCTCGCTCGCAAGCGCGGCCGCGTGTTCGCTTCGAGCGCTTCCAGCGACGCTGAATAAGCCTGCTGCAGGCCTGCCTCGGAAGGTGATAACGTCGAGGGCCGTGCGGGCTCTCGGCATCGTCAGCATCGTCGTTGCGGCCAGCTTCGCGGCGCCAGCCGCGAGCGCAGCGATCTGGCCGAGCGCTGCAGAGCGCGTGACCGCCGAGCTCGCGTCGCCCGATCCCGCCGTGCGCCGGGGCGCCGCCGAGCGCATCGGCGATCTGCCCGCGGCTGCAGCGCGCGAGCGGCGAGCTTGCGCGCTGTCCGATCCGGACGCCATGGTGCGGCTCGCCGCCGTCGAGGTGGCGCTCGAGCTCTCGCTACCGGAAACCGCCGACAAGGTGTTGCCCTGGTTGGCCGAGACCGAGCCGCGCTTGCGCCTGGCCGCCGCCGAAGCGCTGCGCCGCCAGCCGTCGCCGCGGGCGGTGGCGCAGCTCGGGCGCGCGCTGTCGGATTCGGATCCCGCCGTGCGGGCAGCCGCCGCTCGCGCCCTGGGAGCGTCCGAGAGCGCCGAGGCCGTGCTGCCTCTGCTCGGACGGCTCGACGACAGCGTGCCCGAGGTCCGGCAGGAAGTCGTGCTGGCGTTGGCCCGCCTCGGCGACGCCCGCGCCGTCGTCCCGCTGATCGGCAAGGTGGAAGACTCGCGGCCCAACGTGCGCGCGGCGGTGGCGCGCGCGCTCGGTGAGCTCGGCGACGCCCGCAGCGTCGGCGCGCTGGTGCTGTCGCTGCGCGACGCCGACGACGACGTGAAGATCAGCGCTCTGGCAGCCCTCGGCCGGATCGGTGATCCGGGCGCGGCGCCGTCGATCGTGGCAGTGCTCGGCGCCAGGCCGGCGCCGCTCGTGCGCGCGCAGGCGCTCAAGGCGCTGGGGCGCCTGGGCACTCCGGAAGCCTTGAATGTGCTGCTGGGGGAGCTCTCTCACGACGAGCCAGGCCGCGAGCGTGAGCCCGTGCTGCTGGCGCTGGAGCGAGCCGGGCCTTCGGCGCTCGCACTGATCCGCGCCTGCCTGCAGAGCGCTGGCGGCGGCGAGCGCAGCAACGGCTGCGCGCTGGCGGCCTCGGCCAGCCGTGATCGGCAGAGTGCGCCCCTGATCGTGGCCGGCATCGAGCGCGGTTCGATCTCACCGGCTGTGGGCCTCGAGGCGCTTGCAGCGCTCGATGAACGTTCCGTGGTCCCGGAGGTGCTCGAGCACTTGCAGGCCAGCGACCCGCGCGTGCGCGTGGCTGCGCGGCGCGCCGCGTACGCGTTGCTGGATCCTCTGACCCCCGACGGGCGCGCCGTGGACCCCATCGCGCGCGCCCTGGCCGCACCGCGCCTCACACGCGACGAGCGCATCGAGCTGATGCGACTGCTCGGTCGCACCGGAGCTCCGCGTGCCGCGGCGACGCTGTTGCCGCTGGCCGAGAGCGCCACCGATCCGCTGCTGCGCGAGGCCGCGATCGATGCGCTCGGCTCGATCGGCCCGGCCGGCCAAGATCGCGTCCTGCTCGAGGCACTCGGCGACGAACATGCCGGCGTCCGCCGAACGGCTGCGCTGGCGCTGCGCCGCGTGGCCAGCGCCGAGGTCGGCGTGGAGCTCGTGACCCGGCTCGAGCGCGCGGCGGAGCAAGATCGACGGGCGCTGGCGCTGGCGCTCGGCGGAGCGCTGTCGCGCGTGAACGACGACAAGCTGATCACGCGCGTGGCCGCGCTGCTCGGCAAGAGCCGCGACGGCGAACGCGACGAGCTGATCGAGGCGCTGTCGCGCTCGCAGAGGCCGGCGGTGACGACGACCTTGTCGGCCCTCACGGGGCGGGGCTCGTCGTCCGCCGATCGCGCCAAGGTGGCGGAGGCTTTGGCGGCGAACCCCGGCGCCAGAGCTCTGCTCAGGCAGCTCGTCAACGACGTCGACGGCGCCGTGCGCGCCAACGCCGTCTGGGGCCTCGGTGTCGTGGGTGAGGGCAAGGACGCCGAGCTCTTGCGCCGCGCGCTGTCGGATCGTGACGTGGCAGTCGCAGGTAACGCCGGGGCCGCGCTTGGACGGCTCGCGGCGCGGACCAGGACGGCGCCCGGCAACGAGCTCTGCCGCGCCCTCGGCGACGCGCGAGGCTACGTTCGCGCAGGCGCCTTCACCGGGCTCCGCCTGGCCGGTCAGCGCTGCGATGCCCCGCTCGAGCGGCGAATGCTGGCGCAGGATCCGGCGGAGGCCGTGCGCTCCGCCGCGGCTCGTTTGATCGCCGGCAGCAAGCCCGACGCGCTCGATCAGCGCGCGCTGGCCCGCTGTGTCAGCGAGGATCCGAGCAGCGACGTCGCCAAGGTGTGCGAGAGCCCCGAGCTCGCCGCCATCGAAGCGCGGGAGCCCGTCACGGCCTTCGTCGTGCCAGCGGGCGAGACGGCGCCGGTGCCGCGCGCTCCCTTCGCGCTGGTGCTGGCTGACGGCAGCGTCCGTCTGGGCTTGACCGACCGGCGTGGTGCCGTGTTCGAGCCCGCTGCGCCGCGAGGTGAGCTCGGCCTCGCGGTACCTGCTCCGCTCGCGCGGTGAGATCGATGCCGGGACCGGTGGTCGTCGAAGTCACGGCGGCGAGCCCAGAGGCCGCGCAGATCACGGCCATGGTCGAGGCCTGCGGGCGCGCCGTCGGCCACACGAGCTGCGTGCTCGCGCGGCAGGCACCGGAGCCCCCCTACGAGGCGGTGGCCATCGTCACGTGGCTCGGTGACAACCGCGTCCGTGTCGAGACGGCCCTGCGCAGCGGCGAGCACAGCGATTGGCGCTCGCGCGAGCTCGTCTTTCAGCCGAGCGATCAGGAGCTCGAGCGAGCGCCAATCGCTGTGCTCGCCGCTGCGCAGGGCCGTCTCGACACGGACGCGGTTGTCACCGAGCCACGTGACGATGGCCACCGCCTCGTAGGG
>DATLIL010001240.1:0-1509 GCA_035539475.1 Polyangiaceae bacterium | reverse complement strand
GTACTATCCCTACGTCGAGCCTGAGCCGGGTCATGGTCGTGGGCTGATCGAGGCGCTCGGCGCGCGGGCGGCGGTCGTGGTGAGCGACGACTTTCCCTGCTTTTTCCTGCCGCACATGCACGCTGCCGCTGCGGCCAAGCTGCCCGTTCGCCTCGACCTGGTGGACAGCAACGGGCTCGTGCCGCTGCGGGCGGCGCCCAAGGCGTTCAGCAGGGCATTCGACTTCCGGCGCTGGCTGCAGCGCGAGCTCGCCGCTCACCTGCGCGAACCTCCAGCGCCCGATCCGCTGCTGCGGAGCAAGCTGCGTCCGCTGCCGGGCGTGCCCCGAGCGATCGCCCGGCGCTGGCCTCGCGCCAGCGCCGAAATGCTGGCGGCGGACACGCGCGCTCTGTCGCGGCTGCCGATCGATCATGGTGTTCCTCCAGCGCCGCGCCGCGGCGGCTCGAAGGTCGCTTTGCACCGGGCCGAGGCGTTCGTCGCGAGGCAGCTCGACGACTACGCCGAGGCACGCCAGCACCCCGACCGGCATGGCTGCAGCGAGCTCTCGCCGTACCTTCATTTCGGTCACCTCTCGCCGCACCGCATCCTTGCCCTGGTCGCAGCGCACGAAGACTGGTCGCCCGATGACTTCGGGCCGCAGCGACGTGGACAGAAGGAGCGCTTCTGGCAAATGCGGCCGGGCGCCGAGGCCTACCTCGAGGAGCTCGTCGTCTGGCGCGAGCTCTCCTACAACTTCTGCGCCTTTCGTCGCGACTACGACCGCTATTCGTCGCTGCCCGAGTGGTCACGTGCGACGTTGAAGAAGCACCGCCCCGATCGGCGTGCGGAGGTCTACACGCTCGAACGGCTCGAGCGCGCCGAGACCGGGGACGAGCTCTGGAACGCCGCGCAGCGGGAGCTCGTGGCCACAGGCGGCATCCACGGCTACCTGCGCATGCTGTGGGGCAAGAAGGTGATCGAATGGTCCAGGTCGCCCGAAGAGGCCCTGAAGCGGCTCATCCACCTGAACGACAGGTATGCGCTCGACGGGCGAGATCCGAACTCCTACTCCGGCATTCTGTGGTGCTTTGGCCGTTACGATCGCGCCTGGGGGCCAGAACGTCCGATTTTCGGCACCGTTCGTTACATGTCGAGCGAGAGCGCCAGGCGCAAGCTCGAGCTCAGCGAGTACCTCGAGCGATTCTCGGGTCGATGATACCCTGCGGCTGATGACGAGGCTCATGGGTGCGCTGGCCGGGCTGGGGGTGACCTTGCTCACGCTCTCGGCTCGCGCTGATCCGAACGACAGTGACTACGGCTGGCGGCGGCGCTTCGAGCTCGAGCAACCGAGCATCATCCGTTATGTCGAGGGCATGCCCATCCCGCCGGGCTACGAGCGCGAGACCCACTACGACGGCAGGCTGGTGGCCGTGGGCGCCCTCAATTTCGCCGGCGGCTACCTGATTGGTGTGGGGACGACGGCGCTGCTCGAGCGGACGGAGCCAGTCAATTTCGTGCCCTGCGTCGGCC
>DATLIL010001239.1:0-4358 GCA_035539475.1 Polyangiaceae bacterium | reverse complement strand
CTGTCAGCGCGCCCGATCGCGCCGCACGCGCCCGCCGAGCTCGACCCGGGCGACGCCGAGCTCCGCGTGAACCGGATCCAGCACGCGCGTCAGGACTTGCCGCAGGAGCGCGAGATCGCCGCCGACGACCGCGGGCCACTTGCCGCGCGCCGGGCGGAGCTCCCTGGGTGAGAGCACGACGCGGGCACGGGTAGGCTCGGGCCACGAGACCGCGGCCGTCCCATCGAGCGCCCGCAGCGCGTCTTCGAGCAGCTGCGGCTCGAGCGGCGCGTTCAGCGTGACATCGAGGATAGGCTCGTCGGCGCAGAGCCAGTCGATCACGCCGCTCACCGGATACGGCGTCTCGCCGAGCGCGCTCGCCAGGCGGGTCTCTCGATCGCGCTGCATCCGCTGACCCCGCTGGTGAAAGAAGAACAGCGCTACCGTGACGACGACGAGCAGCGGCACGCCAATCTGCGGCCAGCCGTTGCTCGCGAGGATCAGCCACCCGATGCCCCCGACGAAACAGGCAGCGCCAGTGATGCAACCGAGGCCGCCACCCTCCTCCTGGGAATCTTGCAGCGAGAGCTTGTTGTGCCTGGCCCCGGTGTCGAGCTGCTGGCGCGGCAGCGGATCCGGCGCGCGCGTCTCGGCGGCCAGGGCCTTCAGGGCGGCGAGGCCGGTCTTCGGCTCCGTCATGGGCGCAGAATACCGCGATCGAACGCCCTATCAGGCCGGGGGGCTCTGACGAGAAGCCTCCTTGGCGGACATTAAGGTTCAGGTGCCCTTGAACGTCCGAGAATCGTCGCTGGTTGGCCTTTTGCTCGTCGGGGGAGCGTGCACGGAGAGCGCCACACCGCCTTCCCAGGCTCCCGCACCGACCGCCGGGAGCTCCGCTCAGTCCGCCGGAGGCTCGACCATGACCACTGGGGGTAGCGCTGGTCACGCGGGAGAGTCGGGCGGGGGCGGCACGCCGGCCGCAGCTGGGACGTCTGGAGCCGGTGGAACGCTGGGCGGAGGTGCTGGCGCGACGACTGCCGGCTCGGGTGGCGCAGCGGGTAACGGTGGCAGCGGCGGTATCACGGTGACCGCCGGTTGCGACGGCCAGGAACTCTGCTGGGACTTCGACGACGGAATGATCCCGCAAGGCTTCACGCCGTGGCGCACCACGCCCGCGGAAACGGGCGAGCTCCTGGTCGACGATACCAAGCCGTTCGGAGGCAGCGGTTACTCGCTGCACGCCAAGGACCTGGTGGGTGGTCCGCAGCACACGCTGAAGTACGTGCTACCCGCAGACTTCGGTCCCGTGATGTGGGGTCGCATGCGGCTCTACACGACGCCCGCGCGACCCGACGCTCACGCCGGCTTCTTCAACGCGCGCTACCCGGTGCCGGGCCAGCCCGACACGGCGCCCGAAGAGCAACTGAACTGGTACGAAGTCGCGAGCTACCAGCAAGCGTACATGAGCATCTTCCATCCGCCCTGGCCTCCCGGATTCCCGGAGGACGTGCAGCTGTCCGATACGCTGCTCGTGCTCGACCAGTGGACGTGTGTGGAGTGGCTCTTCGACGGCAAGAACGACGCGGACGCGACGCAGGCGGCGCTACCCAAGATGTGGCTCGACGGCGTGGAGCTCGCCTGGCCCCAGCACTTCACCTACTCGGAGCCTGCTGGAGCGCCGGCGCCCTTTCGCGACAAGGTCGGCAACTTCACCGTCATCGAGCTCGGCATCGTCACGTGGCAAGCGGTTCCGACACCGACCAGCTGGTGGATCGACGACGTCGCGATCGGTACGGAGCGCATCGGCTGCCAGTGAGCGCACACGTCAGCGCAGGGCCTCGAAGCAAAGCACCGCTTCCTTGAAGGTGGCGGTCCAGACTTCGGAGCTCTTTTCGACCAGGTAGTCGAGAAGCGCGAGGTGCGCGTCGGCGTCGCTGACGTTGTGGTTGAGCATGCAGGTCTCGGGCGCGTAGGCGTTGCCTTGCGGGCACGACGTCACCTCGGGGCCGATGCCGTGGAAGCCGAACATGATCCAGCCACCTTGCTCGATGGCGTCGTCGACCATGCCACGCAGCTGCTCGGCGCTCTTACCCATCGGTTCCATGTTGGGAACGGCGTAGAGATCGACGGTGAGCGGGTTGGCCACGGTCTCGGGAGACTGGCGCGCAGCGATGAAGCGCGCGGCCACGGCGGGGCCCAGGTCCTGCTTCGGCTCGCCCACGCCCTGCTCTGCCAGGCACGGATACCCGAACGTGAAGGGCGGCTGCGCGCCCAGGCGCTCGAGTCGTGCGATGTTGTCGTCGAGCTCGGCCTCCATCTGGGACACGGTGTAGCTGGCGAGCTGTCCGGCGTCGCAGGGATGTTTTACCGAGTGTGCCGAGAGCTCGTGACCCTTGCCGACCATCGCCTGCCAGGCCAGGTGACGCTCGTCGAGCGGCGAGGTCAGGTTGGGCAGCGCCCAGTCGTGGTCCTCGCCCTGGTAGTTGGCGAGGAAGAAGGACGCCTTCAAGCCACGTGCGTCGAGCAGCGGCGCCACGACTGCGAGCTGGGTGTCGAGGCCGTCGTCGTAGTTCAGCGAGACAACGGCCTTCGCAGTGGCCGGCCACGGGCAAGCTCCGCTTCCGGCAGCTCCACCCGAGCCTCCGCCGCCCGACCCGCTCGCCATGCCAGCAATGCCCGAGCTACCCGCCGCCGAGCTGCCACCTGCCGAGCCGCCGCTGCTCCCGCCCGCGGTGCTCATCGAGCCGCCGGCTCCTGCAGGCGGTGCTCCCGCAGCGCTACCACCGCCCGCGCTGCCCGCCGCGCCCGCCGGCGCCACACTCTGGGAGTCAGAGCAGCCGAGCTCGGCGCTGAGCACGAGCGCGCAGACTATTGCACGTTGAATAGCCATTCGCAGATGGCATCCCAGTCCTTCATGCCGTCATTGAAGGGGCGGCCGCAGAAGTCGGAGTGGCCGTCGTCCACGATCAGGCGGTTCGAGGGATAGGGCGGCGGCTTGGTGATGCCGTCTTCCACGTCGAACGGTTCGCCGATCCAGCCGAGCAGCGTCGTCTCGTTGATGTGGGTATCGTGCTCGCCCTCGTTGAAGCCGACGAACTGGTAGCAACGCTCGACCGGCGTCACGTTGAGCATGTCTGTGAGCCAGGGCGCATCGATCGGAACGTTGGGCGAAGCGGTGATGATGACGCGATCGAGCGGGACGTACTTGGTCGCCGCGACGCCCATCTGTCCGCCGAACGAGTAACCAAAAACGATCACGTCGTTCCAGCGCACCTCGCCGGCGGCATCGAGGTAGTAACCCCAGTCAGAGCCCGGATCCATGTCCTTGAGGGAGGTGAGGGCCGCCTTGACCCGCGCCATCACACTGTCACTGGGTGGCTGAGTGATCTGCTCGCTCAGGTCTTCACCGGACCAGCTCTCGAGGTACTCGCGGTGATACATGTCGTTTGGGAAGTTGTTCCAGAACGGCACGCCCAGCATGTGGAAGCCACGCTGCACCGCCCAGCCCATGTTCATCACACCCGAGTTCACACCGCCCAGAGGCAGCACGAGCTTCTTCTGAACGCCGGCTTCGGCAGTCGGATCGAAGCGACCGACGCCGCCATTGACCGGAACCTCGGCCTCCTGAGTGGACGTGACGTTGATGTCGCGCGGCGGCGGCGGATAGTTGCCGGGATTGCCCGCACCGCCACTGCCGGCGCTACCTCCCGTCCCCGCCGAGCCCGCGGTGCCTGCAGAGGCCGTGCCAGCCGTACCTGCCGCCGTCCCACCTCCGCCCGCAGTTCCTCCGACCGGTCCGGGGTCGGTCCCACCTCCGCCGCCCAGGCCCGAGACGGCCCCGGTGCTGCCGCCCACCCCGGCCGAAGCTCCTCCCGGCGAGGTTCCAGCGGAGCCGGCGCCCGAACCACCGGGTGCAGGATCGCCGGTATTTTCTGCCGTGCAGGCGAGAGCGGCGGCTACACCGAGCCCGGCAACGAAGAGGAAGGGACGGGTCATGGTCCGCCTAGTGTCCGGACGACGCTGCTTTCGCCCCGCCACGGAACTCTGGGACGTCGAGCAAATGCGCTTGACGTCTCGAGGCATCGGCCATCGCGATTGACGGTAGGCAGCCCTTCGTCATGTCTCGAGTCGTCGGCGACAGCGAACGCCTCGTCGCACGACTGCGCGTCAGTGACCTGAAAAGCGCGACGAACGAAACACAGGAAACTTCGTTCATCGCTGCAAGCTGAGGCAACAATGTCGAGGCGCGGCGGACCTGCGTCAGGAGCCGCGGTAGGACAAACACCGCCTTCAGCCGTTCTTTCTGCCGTTATCGAGGCAAATGCGCGCGAACTGCGTGGGGCACGGTGTTTGCTACCCGCAAGGTCGCGATGTTGGTG
>DATLIL010001238.1:0-10130 GCA_035539475.1 Polyangiaceae bacterium | reverse complement strand
AGATCGGCGTTGGCCGCGTCGAGCACACTCCTCTCCTGCGTCATCCGCAGCGCCGCAGCGGCCTCGTCGACGGAGGTGTCCGTGCCCGAGAACAGTCGATTGAACGCCACCAGCGGGTTGTCCTCGGCGAACACTTCTTCGGCCAGCGAGACGCGGGTGAAGTGCGGGTGAGGAACGGTGTCCGTGCCGCCCTTGCTGATGCGCGACTGAACGCCGAGCTGAACCGAACCGAACGGAGTCTCGTTCTTGAGCAAGTCGCCCAGCTGCAAGTCGAGCGTCTTCGTGTCCTTGTCGTCGCCCACCAGCATCTGCTGCGATCCGCCCTGGTGGTCGCTGAGCGGGTACATCGCCACGCCGTCCATGAAGATGCAGTCTTGTTTGTAGGCTTCGAGCGGCGCCGAGAGCTGCTTCAGGTCGAAGACCTTTCCGCTCTCGTTCGGATGCCAGAGATCGACCTGGAGACCGCAGGGCGTGTAGAAGAAGACGACCTTCGGCACGGCGCCGGCGGCCTGTGCTCGCCCGCGGTGCATGGCGAACAGCTGACCGAGCGGCGCGGCCAGCGCGGCCGCCGCCAGGCCTCTCAGAATGCCCCTGCGTTCGAGCCTCTTCATGGTTCCAGTACCTCGGCCGAGCGGCGCGCCGTGAAGGAGTCCTGCAGCACGAGCCGCACGAAAAGCTCCGGAATTTCCAGGTCCCCGCCGCTGAAATCGCGCCTGAGCTTCTCGACCGCGCAGGCGTCCTCGCCCGTGGCGTCGTAGCCGCGCGCGAAGCGGTAGTAGTTCGTGGTGAAGCAATCGCGGGCCTGCGGGAGCTTCGCGATCACGGCCGACAGCTCGCGCGCGCCGTTGAAGCTGAGCTCCTCGCCCTGCGGTCCGGTCATGCCGTTGATGACGCCGGTGGCGTCCACCAGCTCACCGTTGTCCGTGGTGCGAAACGCGCCGGCGCCGTCGAAGGCTTCCAGCCCGAACCCGATCGGATCCTGCAGGGCGTGGCACGACATGCAGCCGCCCTGGCTGGTCAGCGCGATGATCTGCTGCCGCGTGGTGTTGCCCGGTTCGGCCGGTGTCACCGCGGTGTCCACGTTCGGTGGCGGTGGCGGGATGTCCTCACACAGGAGGTTCGCGCGGATCATGTGACCGCGCTGAGTCGGCGAAGAGGCCGTGGTGCGCCCGTGCCCGAACAGGAACATGCCGAGCGTGAGCAACCCACCGCGCGGTGAGTCGGCTCCGAGCTCGACCTTTTGCGTCACGGCTCCGAGGCCCGCGCTGGCGAGGCCGTAGTAGTCGGCCAGCGTGGCGTTGGCGAAGGTGTAGCCGGCGCTGAAGAGCTCCTCGAAACGGCGCGTCGAGTCGAAGACCACGTGCGTGATGAAGGCGTCTTGCTCCTCGCGCATGGCGTCGCGAATCGCGTCGACGCCGCCGGGCTGAGCGAAGAGCTGGGGGAAGCTCGCTTCGTCCTTGCTGGCGACGTAGGCGCGAGGCGACTCGAGCCACTCGTAGAAGAAGTGGGCGGCGGTCTCGCGGCCGCGCGGATCGGTGAGCAGCCTGCGGGCCTGGGCCTCGATCTCCGTGCCGCTCGCCAGGGCTCCGCTAGCCGCGGCACCGAGCAGCGTGGCGTCCGGCATCGTGCGCCAGAAGGTGTACGAGAGCGCCGTGGCGATCTCGTACGGGGTCAGGGTGAAAAGCCCCTGCCCAGCGTCGCTGCCGAGCTCGCTGCGGAACAGGAAGGAGGGCGAGATGAGCAGGCTGCGGATGGTGAGCTCCACGCCCTTGTCGAACTGTCCGCCGGTGATGCTCGGATCGAACAGCGCCGTGTAGCGCGCCTTCTCCGCTTCGTTCAGCGGACGGCGAAAGGCGCGCAGCCCGAAACTTTCGACGAACACTGCAGCGCAGGTAGCGTCCGCCGTGCTGCACGGCACCAGGCCGGCGTAGGCCTCCGCGATCGCTCGCTGGGCCAGCTCCGCGCCGACGCTTGCGTATGCGTCGAGGTGA
The DNA here is from genome assembly GCA_035539475.1 of Polyangiaceae bacterium. Taxonomy (GTDB): domain Bacteria; phylum Myxococcota_A; class Polyangia; order Polyangiales; family Polyangiaceae; genus PMG-095. The sequence continues at coordinate 8,139 of DATLIL010001238.1, read as the reverse complement.
GCCTCGTCGACGAAGCCGGCGCCGACGTTGTTGGTGAAGCCGCGAATCGAGCGGTCGGGAGGAATTGAAGTGGTGTCGACATCGTCGAGCCCGAACAGATCGACGACGGTGTTCGTGTATTCAGCGCGCGTGAGCTGACGCAGCAGACGAGGGCTGGGCGCCTCTTCCGTGCAGTCGAGAGGCGCTTCTCCGCTCGCGATGGGGGGAGTACTGCCGGCGGGGGACGCGGGCATGCTCGAGTCGACGTCCGGCCCCGCAATCACGCCAGTACAGCCCAACGCGGCCAGTGCGGCACACACCAAGCCGTTGCGCATACTGGTTCCAGTGGGCAGACAGTCCCACCCGGGATCACCCGACCCGCGCTCTACCCCGTAAGAAGCTGTACTAACAGCTTGAGGTCCGTCGCTCCACGACGACGCCGCGCAGCGTGCTGCGGATCTGATCGAGGTCGAACGGCTTTTCGAACAGCGGATTGGGCACGCTGAGCACTTCGTTGGGTTTGCGGCTGGCCAGGCCGCCGGTCATGAAAATGACGCGCGCGGCGAGCTCGGGGTGGGTCGCCTGCAGCGCCTGGAACAGCTCCATGCCGTTCATGCCCGGCATGATCAGATCGCACAGCACCGCGTCGTAGCCGTCCGCGCCGTTCTGGGTCAGGACGGCCAGCGCTTCCTCACCGCTGGTCACCACGGTGACGTCGTGCTCGGTGCCAAGGACCAGGCTGAGCGTACGACCGACCGCGACCTCGTCGTCCACGATCAGCACCCGGCCGCGCGGTGCGTCGATCGGCGGCTCCGACGGTAGCGAGGGTCGCTGCGCGTTGCTCTCGCCCGACCACACGGGCAGCGCGACGGTGAACGTGCTGCCGTTTCCGAGCGTGCTGACGACGCTGAGCTCCCCGCCAAGCGCACGGACGATGCTCTGGCAGATGGGCAAGCCGAGCCCGGTCCCGACCCCCGGGGGCTTGGTGGTGAAGAAGGGATCGAACATGCGGCTGCGCACCGCATCCGTGATGCCGGCGCCCGTGTCCGTGATGTCGACGCAGACGCGGTTGCCGTCGCGGCGCAGACTGATGCTGATGGTGTTGGTCTGCGGTTCACCGGGCGCGATAGCCTGCGCGGCGTTGAGCAGCAGGTTCATGAACACCTGCTCGAGGCGGTTCGAGCTGCCGTCGACGGTCGGAACGCGATCGAAGGCGCGCACGATGCTCGCCCGCGGCTGGATCTCGGCCTGGGCGATGCTCAGCGCCGACTCGATCACGGCGACGAGGTCGACCGGGCCGCGCGCGCCCTCGTCACCGCGAGCGAAGGTGCGCAGATCGCGCACGATGCTGGCCACGCGCTCGGCGCCGTGCCGTGCGTCGCGCACACGCGTGGCCAGCGTCTCGATCGCAGGGCCCGTGCCTAGACGGGAGAGCTCCCGCTCGATGTACTCGAGGTTGAGCAGCACGTAGGCCAGCGGATTGTTGATCTCGTGGGCGACGCCGGCCGAAAGCACGCCCAGCGACGACAGCCGATCGGCCTGGGCCAGCCTGGCCTGGATCGCTCTGCGCTCGGTCACGTCGCGGGCAAAGGCGACGACGGCGGGCTCCCCGTCGAACTCCACGGGGATGGATGAGATCTCGACGATCGTCTCGCGGCCGTCGAGTGCGCGCGCGCGGTATTCGGCTGGCTCGGCGAAGGTCATTCGCTCGCTGGCCTTCAAGCCATCGTCGGGCTGCAGCAGGTCCGAGATCGGGCGGTCGTAGCCGTCCTCGGGACGTTTCAAACCGAGCATCGTCGCCGCGCGCTTGTTCAGGAACACGACGCGAGCTTCGCGCAGCAGCGCCACGCCGTCGGGTGCGTTCTCGACCAGCGCGCGGAAGCGCCGCTCCGACTCCGCCAGCGCGTCGAGCGCTCTTCGCCGGTCACGGATGTCGAACATGAAAGAAACCGAGACCCTACGCCCTTCGATCACGGTCTCGGACCGGGAGACCTCGAGCGGGATCCGATCGCCGCCCGGCCGCAGCAAGGTGACCTGGTAGAAGGTGGGCTGCGCAACGTTGTTGCCCAGCAGCTGCTCGTGACGGCCCTGCATTTCCGTCAGCGACTCGGGAGCCAGACAGGGCCAGACTCCGATGCGGAGCATCTCCTCGCGTGACCGCCCCAGGAGCTCCAGGGCGCGCTCGTTCAGGTACAGAACGCCGGGCGGATTCTCGTCGATCAGCGTCACCGCCAGTCCGATGTCAGCGCTCTTGATGGCCTGAAAGATCGCGTCCAGCAGCGTCGCGCCACCCAGCTGGCCCAGCGGAGAACCCTCTGACATCAGGTTCACACACTATAGACCCAACCCCCTGCGCCGATTTCGAAATGCACTCCTGGGCACGGATCACGTGCGCCTCGAAACTTGGCCCGGTCGGGCGCGGCGTGGGAAGCGGACATCATGCGCTACGGCACCGTCCTGACCACGGCACTGTTTCTGACCTTGTCCGCCTGCTCGAAGGCGCCAACGACCGAGGCGCGGACAGCCACCAGGGCCCTTGACCCTGCCGCAAAGGCCCCGGCCAAGGCCGCCAAACCTGCGCCAGCGGAACACAAGGTGGGCGACTTCTGGGTCCACCGCATTTCCGGCTCCTTCAGCGAGAAGCCCATGGTCCTGGTCGAGCGCGTGGTCGCCGTCGACGAGACCAGCACGACGGTCGAGTACACGGTCGAAGACCAGGATGGCCAGAGCCAGATGCTGGTCACTCGTGAGGCCAGCACCGACCAGATCATCAGCGTCATGCGCCTGGTCGACGGTCAGACCGTACCGGCGTCGATCGCGGACTTCGAGGGGCTGATCGCCAGGACGACCTTCGCGCCGGATAGCAACGAAGGCTACAAGGACCGCACCCTCGGCACCTGCCTGGTCGGTCCCTCCGAGCTCGACTGCGAGACCAAGACTTATCGAGTGATGGTTGGCGAGCGCGAAGCGACCCTCGACATCACGCGCAGCGACAAGTACCCCGGCCGCGACATCGGTGGCGAGATCACCAGCGCCGACGGCGAGGTCATCTACCGCGCCGAGTTGCTCGAAACCGGAAACAACACCGAAGCCAAGCCGTCGGTCGCGGCCCGTTAACCCGAGACAGGCGTCAGCCAGCCGCGACGCGAGTCGTCTTTACCGGTGACCGCCAGCAGGTAGGCGCGCTGGAAGAAGGCGCCCAGTGTGCCCTTGCCCGTGGGGTAACGGACGCCGCTGAGCTCGCGCACGGGCGTCACCTCGGCGGCCGTGCCGGTCAGGAACACCTCGTCGGCCCGCATCATGTCCTCACGCGTGAAGGCGCGGATCTCGACCGGAATGCGGTGCTCCGCCGCGATGTTCAGGATGCAGTCGCGGGTGATGCCCGGCACGATCGAGGACGACTCGTCGTTCGTGTAGACGGTGCCGGACTTCACGAAGAACACGTTCTGGCCGGTCGCGCTGGCCACGGTGCCGTCCTGGTTCAGCAGGATGGCGTCCTCGAAGCCGTGATCGAAGGCCTCGTGAGCAGCGAGCACGCTGTTGGCGTAGTGCCCACTGGCCTTGGCCATCGTGGGCAGCATGGTGTGGTGGAACTTGCGCCAGCTCGAGATCATCACCCGGATGCCGTTGCGCAGCGCGTCCTCGCCGAGGAAGGTACCGAGCTCGCGGATGGCGATGAACACGCGCACCGGGCACTCGCGCTTCGGCTTGAGGTCGATCGGGCCTGCACCGTAGTAGGCCAGCGGTCGCAAGTAACCATTCTGGATGCCGTTACGGCGCGTCACGTCCACCGCTCCGCGGATCAGGGTCTCGGCGTCGAATGGCACCTTCATGCCGTACAGCCGAGCCGATGACAGCAGGCGCTCGATGTGCTCACGCAGCCGGACCAACACGGTTCCGCTTTCGGTGGGGTAGCAACGAATGCCCTCGAACACGGCGGTGCCGTAGTGGAGCGCGTTCGAGTAGTAGTGGACGTTCAGCTGATCGGCCTCGCGGACTTCACCGTCGTACCAGACCCAGCGCGATAGCTTCTGACCCTGCGGGCGCGAAGCCGTGAGCTGGTCGTCGTCCGGCATGTGATCGAAGCTCGGCCATTCCTTGTCGAGGGTCATCGCCCCCCGATCCTTACTCAGCGCGAGCTCTCGAACAACCAGTCGAGCGCTGCGCCCATGGTTTTCTCGGGCGTCGGCCCCATCGCTCCGTGAGTCGCCTCCGGAATTTGCTGAAAGGACACGGGGATGCCGGCGCGGCGCAGCGAGCGCACGCCCAGCTGCATCACGTCCTGCCGGTCGTGCTCGCCGGCCATCATCAATGCTGCGCGCAGGTGGCCGAGCCCCCTGGCGGAAGGGGGCCGCGGCGCGCCGATCGAGATCAGTCGCGTGTAACGCTCCGGATGGCGGCGACAGAGCTCCTCGGCGCGGCTTGCGCCCTGGGAGTAGCCGATCAGGACGATCTCGCGCAGCGGCTCGTCGTACCCCAGCGCGTGAAAAGCCCCGGTGATGCGCTGGTCGAGCTTCTCGAGATCCCCCGACCAGGCGGCCCACGGGCCCTGGCCGCAGCGCACGTCGCCCTGGGGCGCGATCAGGGTGCCGCGCCGGGCGGCACTGAACTGGAACGACTGGGCGTAGCCGAGGCCGTGGCCGCACATGCCGTGCAGGAAAACCAGCAATGCGTCGCCCCGCGGGCTGCCGCGCAAGACGAACGTCGGCGCCTCGGTGCCATCGTTCAGGGCTGCCATGTGGATGGGCTCGGGATCAGGCGGGACCGGCTCCGCGGCTAGTGCGCTCGCGCTGGCGGGTGCTGGTTGAAAGGCCTGCGCGGGGGCGCGTCCATGATTGGCCGCATCGCAAGCGCTCAGCACAGCCAGTGCGGCTACCAGCGAACGCATGGCTTTGAAAAAACAGCGTGACAGGTCTCCACTCACTGGCAAGCCGATGGGGGATGGTACGGTCCTCGAAACGATGTTCTCTGCTCGTAGCAAGGTCGATGCCGAGCTCAATCCACTGTCTCGCGCCATTGCGGAGCGCCGTCAGCGCGGCGAGCCGATCCTCGATCTCACGATGTCGAATCCCACTGTGGCGGGATTGCCGTACGAAGGCGAAAGGCTGCTCACGGCTCTGGCGAGCGCAGACTCACTGGTCTACGCCCCCGAGCCGTTCGGACTCGCCAGCGCGCGTCAGGCGGTAGCGCGGAGCTACGCCGAAGCTGGCCACGAGCTCGCGCCCGAGCACGTCGTGCTCACCGCGAGCACGAGCGAAGCTTACGGCTACGCCTTCAAGCTCCTGGCCGACGCCGGCGACGAAGTGCTCGTGCCGGCGCCGAGCTATCCGCTGCTCGAACACCTGGCCCGCGTCGAGCAGATCCAGGCGCGACCGTACTCGCTCTTCTACGATCATGGCTGGCACGTCGATCTCGACAGCGTTCGGCGTGCGCTCAGCGACAAGTCCCGCGCCATCGTGGTGGTCAGTCCCAACAATCCGACCGGGTCCTTCCTCAAGCAGCCGGAGCTCGAGGCGCTCCTCGCGCTCGGCCTACCGATCGTGTCCGACGAGGTCTTCGCGTCCTATCCGTTCGCCGAAGACGCCGCGCGCATGACGACCGTCCTGACCGCGGAAGAGGGGCTCGTGCTCGCGCTCGACGGTCTGTCCAAGCGGGTCGGCTTGCCGCAGCTGAAGCTCGGCTGGATGGCGCTGGGTGGTGAGCCCGCCCTCGTCAGCGCTGCTCTCGCCCGGCTCGAGCTCATCGCCGACACCTACCTCTCCGTCGGTACGCCGGTTCAGCAAGCGCTGCCCGAGCTCCTGGCCGCGGGCACGAGCACACACGCCGAGATCTGGCGCCGGGTATGTCGCAACCAGAAGAGGCTGCCCGAGCTCCTGGCGGACGCCGTCGTCAGCCCGCTCGAAGCCGAGGGCGGCTGGTACGCAGTGCTGCGCCTGCCCCGAGTTCGCAGCGAGGACGAGTGGGTGCTCGGGCTGCTCGAGCAGGGTGTGCTGGTGCAGCCCGGTTACTTTTTCGACTTCGCGGACGAAGCCTTCGCGGTCGTCAGCCTGCTCACACCCGAGCCGAGCTTCGACGCCGGCATCGAGCGCCTGCGCAATTACGTCGGCCGGGAGAGCTAGGCCGCGCGGCGGCGGCGCAGGAACGCGAGTCCCACCAGGGCGGCCAGGACCAGACCGGCGTTGCCGGACGTGCGCGTGTCCTCGAGGCGGCAACCGCAGCCACCCGGCTTTTCCTTGATCTCGCCGGCTGGCTCGGGCTCGGCCGCCGTGTCGTCCTCGGCGCCCGGGGCCGGTTCGCTGGAACCCTCGGAGGGGGCGCTTTCCTCGGACTCGGCGGCGTCCTCGTCGGCGGTGCCTTCGGCGGGCTTGTCGCCCTCGCCCTCCTTGGCCTTGTCTTCCTTCTTCTCTTTCTTCTTGCCGGTGAAGACCATCGCGCGGCGATCGATGAGCTCGTTCTTGCCGTCGAAGATCAGAGTGACGGGGGTACCGATGGTCGTGCCATTGCGCGTGTCCTTGACCGTGACCTTGTACTCACCCGCCTCGTAGCCATGTGCGCGGGTGACCTTGAACGAGAAGCGGGTGCGCTTTTCGATGTTGCCAGTCGACCCGTCCAGGAAGCCCACGTCGACGCTCTCGATCAGTGCCTGGCGGTTCTCGAGCGGGACCTTGCGATCGATCTCCTTGTCGCCGTCGACGATGCTGCGCTCGTAGTAGACGGTCGGCTGGAACTCGAACTTCATCGGCACGTGGGCGACGTCCGGCGGTTTGGGCAGGTAAATCGCCATCTCGACGCGCCAGGAGGTGCCGTCACGCTCCTTGATGGTCTTCTCTTTCCACTCGATGCGGCCGACAGCGGCTGCCGGGCCTGCAACGAGCATCAAGACTACGAGCTGCACGATGGAAAGCAGCCAACGTCGAGCGCGAGAGCTTTTCAAAAGAACCTCCGGGCGAGACGCTAACACGCTGATCGCGTGTGGTTGCAATGCCTTATGGAAGGCCGCTCGTGTTCTCGATCGGCTCGTCCAGCCACGGCGGGGCTGGAATCGTGTCGTGGTGCTCGAAGTCCTGATCGCCGGGCAACGTCGCGAGTTGTTCGCGCGGCCGCGGTCGCCTTCCACTATCGGGCGCGGGACGCACCGTGTCGGCCTGCTCGTCGCTTTCGCTGGCTTCTTCGCTGTGACCGACGTTCATCGGGCATCCCTTCCGCCCGCGGATCTATGGCAGAGCGCAGTTCTCCCACAAAGCCTTTTGTTCAGTAGGCCTGGCGGCACTTATATTTGCCCGGCCCCGCGTCCTCTACTGGCCGCGGCGGAGGAGACAGGAGAAGAGCGTGGCGCGCTCCGGCCCCGGGTTCGAGAGCTCACCGTGCCCCGCAAGATCCCGGGGGTCGTGATGGCGCAGAGAGCGGCCGCTGGCGTGGAGGTGTCCCTGGACGAGCCACTCGAGGTGCTGATCAGTGCCGTCGGCACGCGAGAGCTTCTTGCCCGCGTCGACGTGCAGCAGGCTGAGCGCGGCCTCCTCCGTATCGAGCAGCGGTTCCTCTTCACCGAACTCGCGCGCCACGCGCCGCCGCGCGCTGCGCTCACGGGTGATCGAAACAGCGGCACAGGCTGCATAGCCTCGTAGGGCTTCGGGTTTTTCGAGCTGAACCGTGACCCGTTCCACCGCCGGGTAAACGCCCAGCAGCATCACGGTGAGCTCCTCACTCGCCATCTCGATCAGCCGGTACTCGCGAAAATGGAGCAGATGCCCGATCTGCTCGGCCACCACCGAGTAGTCGACGGTGTGACTGATACGACCCGTTCGACCCGCTTCGGAAAGATCCAAGCCCAGAGTGAGATCGATGCGGATCCGTTGTGGCTTGCGGCGCTCGGCGGGGCGCACGCCCACGATGCAGGAGAGCTCGAGACCGGTGATGCGAATGCTGTCCAAGTGGAAACGCCTCGTATTTGCTTGTAGCGCGAATCCGTCTGCTACACTGCTGGGGATGGGCGGCGGCGACAAATGGCTGCGGTATGGCTTGGTCCTGTGCTGGGCCGTGGCCTGTGGCGGTCGCACCAGCGATCAGGGCTTCGACGAGGAGCCAGGCGGCGGGAGCTCAGCTGGTGGCTCGAGCTCGGGCGGGAGTGTCAGCGCAGGAAACGGAGGTACCGGCGTGCCG
>DATLIL010001237.1:0-6269 GCA_035539475.1 Polyangiaceae bacterium | reverse complement strand
TTCGTCCAGCGCCGGGGGTTCGCTCGGTTGCTGCTCGCGTTCGTTCGCCAGCGAAGCTGCTTCCGGCCGCAGCACGACGTCGATGCTCTCGCCGGTACGCAGCGGGCGCTGGCCGGAAAGCGTGGGACCGTCGACGTCGACGCTGCCCGAGCGCATCTCGATCTGGAAGTGCCCGCGAGCTTCGTCCCAGCGCACCTTGAACGCCGTGCCCGTCACGTGCACCACGAACGGCCCGGCGTCGATCGTCCAGCGGGTATCGTCGCGATGCTTGACGTCGAACGAGGCTTCTCCTTGCTGCAAGCGGATGTTCGCGCCCGACGCCGTCAGCTCTGCGACGCTCGCGGCCGAGTGCGCGGCGAGCTCGACGCGAGTGCCATCCGAGAACTCGACCAGGCCGGACTTCTCGCCCGCGGTCTGCACTTGCCCGTCGCGGACGACCACGCTGCCGCTGACGGCGTAGGTGAGGACGTCGTTCGAGGAGCGGAGCGTGGTCAGGCCCCAGACGCCTCCGCACAGGGCTGCTGCTGCCGGGACGGCCCAGAGCAAGCGACGCACGGGTGCTGCGCTGCGCGAGGCAGCAAACCAGCCTCTGTCGTGCAGCTTGCTGCGCATGGTGCGCCAGCCGTCATCGAGCTGGCGCTGGCTCGGAGCCACCGTTGCGCCGTGCGCGACCCTCGCGAACTCGGAGCGTGTCCGGTCAGCGCTTTGCTCGTCAATCATTGGCCGCTCGCCCTTCCGCAAACTTGCGCAAAGAAAATACCGGATCCGAAGCCAGAAGCTTGTCGACGCGCTTGGCCACGCGCGAGAGCTTGCGCTTGACCGTCGAGCGAGACACGCCGGCTGCGGCGGCGACCTCGTCCACGGTGAGCTCCTCCACGAAGCGCAGCACGAACAACGTGCGATCATCCGGGCCGAGCTGGTCGAGGACCGCGTAGAAGCGCTGCAACGAGTCTCGAACTTCCGGATCCGCCGGCAGGTATTCCGTCTCCGGCAGCTCGCTGGGGGCGGTCAGGCTCAAGACGCGGCGCAGCCAGCGCCCGCGGAGCTCCCAGCGGATCACGCGAACGGAGATCGAGTAGATGAAGCTGCGCACTGCGCTGGGGTCGGAGAGCGTGTGCACCCGCGAGTAGAAGCGGAGGAAAATCTCCTGCACCAGGTCGTCGACGTCCGCGCCGGGACCGAGCGCGCGGCTGGCGACGCCGTAGACCATGGGCGCGAAGCGCTGCCAGGCCTGCTGCGCGGCCCGCTCTTCACGCCGCACCAGAGCCGCTACGAACTCGGCGTCGCTCGACCTCGGGGCCGGTGACGGCTCCAGGGTGGGAAGTCCGGGCGCGGGCCCGGCGAGAGCGACTTGGAGTGCCAGCATGGTCATGTGGCCCGCGTCACCGCGAGCGGCTTCATTCACCACGGCAGTTCGAGGAGACTCCGGAACTGGCTCGCCTTTTTCATTCGCGCCACCTTGTTCCAGCGGTTCTTTCACCTGAGGTGCACTCCCGCTCAAAATGGCTCGGTCAGGTAGTTTTCGCCCAGTGGGGTCAACAGGCCGGGCTGCTGCTCGTCGAGCAGGTCCATGTGATCCAGCCCCGGGTGGTCGTGAACCTTGGGCATGAACCAGGCGTAGCGAAAGACGAAAGGATCGCGCTCGAGGAGCGGTAGCTCGGTGTCGATGTAGGCCTGCGATCGAGCCAGGATGTCCGGCACCATGGGTGGTTGGCACTCCGGCCGATCCGCTGCGGGCCCGATCTCCGTGAGCCACACAGGCTTGGCGAACTGTTGGCGGGCCCACGCCGAGCAGGCTGTGCAGTCGAGTCCACCGCAATCGATGCCGCGCTCGTCGACGTCCTGGACGGCATTGCTGCAATGCGTGGCGGTGGGTGCGATCAGGCCTGCCTTGCGCTTGAGGACGTCGACGATCCAGTGGGCGCCCCAGCAGCTGAACGAGTAGATCGCCTGGTGGTCGATGCGACAGTCGTGTCCCGCCGCACCGCTGGCCGTGCACTCGTCGTAGAACATTTCCAGCCAGTTCAACCCCTGCATCTCCACGCCGTTCACCGCGGGAATGCAGGCGCTGACCGAGCCCGGCTCGGCGGCCATGCAGTAGTTGGTCCCCGGCCCGACGAGCCCTAGCCCGCGCTCGTCCGCCACTGCTTCCAGGTGCCGCCAGCTCCTGGCCGCCACTTGCGGCGTCAGGTTCGCTTGCGAGAGAAAGTTCGGTCCGTCGTAGCTCAGCAGGTAGTGCGAGCCGTACGGAATGTCGGCGCTCATCTGCTGGATGCTGATCTGCTCCGGCGTCGCGCCACCGTCTCGCGCATCGACCACGAAGCAGGGGCCGCCGCTGCCGCAGGCGATGCCGAAGTCGGCCAGCCCCTTGACCATCGGCACGAACTCTACGCCGTTTTGCGGATCCGACGAGTTGAGGTAACCCGAGCTCGAGATCGAGTTGCCGTCAGTGCAAAGGAGCTCCTTGCTCGACCAGTTGTAGTACCAGTCGATGCCTCCTTTGAGGAGGTGGAAGTCCGTGTACCCGCCGCTCGAGGGCCACCCGCAGAAGTGATACACGGTCCCGCGCTTGTAGCTCTTGGCGCTCTGAATGGTGATGGTGCACGGTAGGCACACACCGCCGCAGTCCGTCCCTATCTCCGAGCCGTTCTGGATGCCGTCGTCGCAGCTGGCGCAGGGAGCACACGACCCGCCGCAGTCGATGCCCGCTTCCGTGCCGTTTTGAACGCCGTCGCCGCAGCTCGCGCCGATACGCTCGAGCGCATCAATCCGCTGGGTTGAGCAGCCGGCCCCCAGCCAGACCACCAGCAGGGCTACCGGAGCCCGCTCGAGCCACTTGCAGAAGGGGTAGAACACTCGCTTCAGCCTGGAAAGTGACGGCCGTTCCGGCACTCGGGGTGGGTGATTGCACGCCTGGTCAACGCGACTCCTGGTTGCTTGGTGTCTGGATGCAGTCCTCCGTGTCGAGTCAGGCGCACGGGCGTTACACGGCGTGCATTTTTTTGTGGACCGGTCTTCTCGTTATCCGGAACTGCCTCTTCGAAGTCGCGTTCGCTGGAACCGGGTCCTGCCGGCAACCGGACGGAGAGAAGGCATGGGAAGATTGAATTTGATGGTCGCGCTCTGCGTGGGCGCGAACCTCGGCTGTACTGGCGTGGTCGGCGCGGGTGACCCCGAGGCCAGCGGTGGCTCGACGTCACCCGGTCCCGGCAAGGGCGGGACCGGCGGTACCAGCGGCGAGGCCGGGGTGGACCCCGGTAGCAAGCTGATGCACCGGCTCAACACGGCCGAATACAACAACACGGTGACGGACGTCCTGGGCACGGCCCTGGCTCCGGCGAACGGCCTGTGGGCGCGCGAGGCGGACAAGGGCTTCGATAACGTCGCTTCCGCGATGCATGTCGATGAGAAGCAGTTCCAGCGCTACCACGACGCGGCCAGGGCCATCGCCGACGACGTCTTCGCGAACCCGGCGCTGAAAGCCAACGTCGTCACCTGCACCACGCCCGACGACGCGGCCTGCGTGCAGAGCATCATCGAGCAGGTCGGCCTTCGTCTCTGGCGCCGTCCGCTCTCCGCAGAGGACACCGCGACTTACGCCAAGATCTACGCCGCCGGGCGAGCCCTCGGCGAGGATCACGAGCTGTCACTCAAGATGGTGCTGCGGTCGCTGCTCTCCAGCGCTCAGTTCCTGCATCGCATCGAGCTCGATGCCGATCCCACGTCGCTGGTGCCCCACCCGGTAGGTGCGTACGAGCTTGCCTCGCGCGCGTCGTATTTCCTCTGGAGCAGCGCCCCCGATCCGGAGCTACTGCAGGCAGCGCAGGACGGCACGATCATGGACGCCGCCGCCTTCGACGCGATCTTCGAGCGCATGTTCGCCGATCCCAAGGCCGGCCGCTTCGCGCGCAACTTCGTGGGGCAATGGCTCGGCGTGCGCGACGTGCCCGATCACGGCGTCAAGACCGAGTTCTTTCCGGCCTGGACTCCCGAGCTTGCCACGGCGATGGCCGAGGAGGTCTACCAGTACTTCGGGGAATTCGTCTGGGGCGGCCGCTCGTACCTCGACTTCCTGAAAGCCGACGTCAACTACGTCGACGCGAATCTGGCGGCGTTTTACGGCATCGCCTCGCCGTCACCGACCATGACCCGCGTCGAGGACACGACCGATCAGCGCTTCGGCTTCCTCGGCATGGGCGCCTTCCTGTCCATGAGCTCGTACGAGTACCGCACGGCGCCGACCCTGCGCGGCCGCTGGATCCTGATCAACCTGCTGTGCACGCCGCCCAAGGACCCACCCGGCGGTGTGCCCGAGCTCGACGAAGTGCCGGCCTCCCCCGACGCCTCGGAGCAGAACGTCCGGGCTCGGCTCGAGCAGCATCGCGTCGACCCGACCTGCGCTGGTTGTCACGCATCGCTCGACCCGTACGGACTCGCACTCGAGAACTTCGACGCCATTGGCGCGTACCGCACGACTTACAAGAACGGTACCGCGATCGACGCCAGCACCGTGACCGACACCGGTGAAGCGTTCACCGGCCTGCAGGGGCTGGTGGACGTGGTCAGCGCCAAGGACGAGTTCTCGTCCTGCGTCGCGCAGAAGCTCTTCACCTACAGCCTTGGACGAGGGATCGAGGCCACGGACCAGCCCTACATCGACGCCGTTCGCCAGCAATGGCTGAGCGGCACGCCGACCCTCAAAGACCTGATCAAGAACCTCATGCTCGCCGACACGTTCCGCATGCGTCGCGCTGCGCCGTAAGGAGCTCCCAGAGAGATGAAAAGGCTACTCAATCGACGAACGTTGCTGCGCGGCGCAGGGATCACGCTGGCGCTGCCCTGGATGGAGTCCCTGGCGCCCAAGGCCGCGCGCGCGCAGGCCGCGGTGAGGCCGAAGCGCTTCATCCCGATCTTCTTCCCCAACGGCGCCGCCGAGCGCTTCCGTCCGGCCACCGCCGGCGCTGGTGCCGCCTGGTCGCTGTCGCCCATCCTGGAGCCCTTTGCGGCGCTGAAGAGCAAGATGGTCGTGCTCACCGGCATGGAGAACTACTCGGCCTTCAACGATCTCAGCATGACCGATGCCTTCAAGGTCGAGCCGAGTCACGGCCGCCAGCCGCAGGCGTTTCTCCGCAGCGTGGACGGCGAAGTCGTCAGCCAGGCCGGGGCCACGGGCGGCATCTCCGTCGATCAGGTGATCGCGCAGTCCCCGGACTACGCGGCGATGCCGCTGCCGTCGATGCAGGTCGGCGCCTCGAGCAGGGAGAGCTTCTGCGACAACAGGCCCTGTGAGTTCAGCCGCAGCATCTCGTGGCGCAGCGGGACGCAGCCCATGTACAAGGATGTCGACCCGCTCACGATCTTCAACCAGATCGTCGGTGTGGTCCAGCCGCCGAACCCCAACCCCATGCCGGGCCCCGACGCCGAGAAGTACGCGGCCATCGAGAAGAGCGTGCTCGACGGCGTGCTCGAGAGCGCGACCCGCGTGCGCGCGCAGATGGGAACGTCGGATCAGTCCAGGATGGACGAGTTTCTCGAGTCGGTGCGAGCGGTCGAGAAGAAGGCGACCGCGGTGTCGAACGGCATCACCAACCTGAACTGCCAGCAGATCACCGCGCCCACGCTGTACGCCGAGCCCAACCTCACCGAGAAGAACACCGAGACCTACAACAAGGGTGACCACGTCAGCGTGATCAACGATCTGATCGTGATGGCCCTGCAGTGCGACGTGACGCGCGTCATCAGCTACATGCTGGAAGACGAGCGCTCCGAGTTCATCTACTCGCACGTGCCACGGCGCGTCTTCAGCGAGACCACTTCCACGGCGGGCGGTGGCGACACCTGCGGCGAGTACCACGGCTCGCAGCATGCAGGCGCGGCCGACGACGGCTTTGCCAGCATCAACTGGTGGCAATCCAGCAAGGTCGCGGAGCTGTGCGCCAAGCTCGACGCCATTCCCGAGGGCGACGGCGTCACCTTGCTCGACAACTCGCTCATCCTGTACGGCAGCTGCATGCACGGCTCCAATCACAACTGCGATGACCTGCCGGTGGCGTTGATTGGCGGCGCCAGCGGCACCTTCGTCATGGATCAGCACATCCAGTTCCCGGCGTATCCCAACGATCGTCCGATGCGCGACCTGCACCTGACCATCCTCAACCACTACTTCGGGCTGGCTCAGGAGAGCTTCGGCGTGGGTCTGAAGGGCACGCCGAACCAGGTGATCACAGAACTTATGGCCTGATCGAACGACACATCCTTCAGGCCGAGAC
>DATLIL010001236.1:0-2780 GCA_035539475.1 Polyangiaceae bacterium | reverse complement strand
GTGGGGCGGGCAGACGTCGGGGTGGGCGACTTCGCGGCCGCGGGCGTTGAAGTAGCGCTTGCCGCCCTCGACGCCGAGCTCGTCCCAGTCGTGTCGGATCTCTGCGTAGCCCCAGCCTGCGTCCATGAGCGTTTGCTCGGGGCTCAGGTACTGCGTGAGGACGCGGCGGTCACCGTCGTAGCCGTACTTCCACGAGGCGTAGATCTTCGTCGTGCGAGCGGGCTTCAGGTCCTTGTCGAGGTACGTGCCCAGCACGACGTTGTCGCGCTCGTCGTAGGCGAGCTTGATGGCGTGAAAGCCGCTCTCGATGGCAATCGGGCGGTCGTTGGCGTCGAAGAAGCGCTCGAGGATCTCGTTGCCGCGTTCGTCGTGCTGCTCCCGCTTGATCGCGTGTTTGCCGGGGCCGAAGGGGATGAGCTCGCCGCCGAAGCCGTGAAAGCTCCACTCGATCTCGTCGCCCGCGGCGTCGACCAGGATCTTGCGCGTGACGTAGCCGTGCTTGGAGAGCAGGGGCTCGCCATACTCGTCGAAATACGTGCGTGACGTCTCGTTGCCGTGGGCGTCGTTCTGCATGCGAAACGACGCCGCGCCGTTGACGGCGGAGCGCGTGGGGCGACCCCGGACATCGAAGTAGGCCTCGGCGAGCTTGTTGCCCACCTCGTCGAACTGATAATCCACGCGATGGTAGCCGTCGTTGTTCTCGATCGGCTGCCCGTCGGTGCCGAAGTACTCGGTCCTGGTTGGGATGCCGTGGTCATCGACGGTGAAGACCTCGCGGTGTACGCCCGAGCTGTCGCGCATCGGACTGCCCTGCTCGTCGAAGACGGCGTTTTCGACGAGGGCGCCGGCTTCGTTGCGCTTGGCGCGGACCTCGATGCGGCCCGAGGCTGAAGGCGTCGCCGCGCCCTTGGCGTCGACGTAGCGGTACGAGCTCACCCGGCCTCGCTGATCGAGCGTGCGGATCAGGCCGCTCGCGCGCGTTCCCTCCCTGACGCGCGGGCGTCCTTTTTCGTCGAGCCACTCGACGCGCGTGCCGTCTGCGGACAGGCGAGTGGTACCGCGAGGTACCCCGTTTCTGTCGAACAGCGACTGTCCGCTCACGCGGTCGCCTTCGTAGGCGTAGACGCTGACGCCGTAGCTGCCGTAGTTGCCGTCCAGCGTCACGCCGAGGCCATTGATCTCCTCGAAGCGCGCCAGGCGTCCGTTCTCGTACACGAGCCGCTGCGAGTAGCCGCGCCGCCGCTGCTGCGCTTCCGTCAGCTCCCAGATGCAGCGGTGCACCTCGTGCTCGGTGACCGTGCCGCCGCAGTAGCGCACCGCGGGCTGGCTCGTAGGTGGAGCCTTCGCGCTCGGTGCAGTCGCGGGACCGCAGCCCGCCGCCATCAAGCCCGCCAAGCCCAGAAGCGTCCGTCTTCTTCCCACGGCACAGAGCTACCCTGGTTCGGTAGGCGAGTCCATCAGGCGCAGCGCGGGCGGCAGGCCGTGCTCGCTCGCGCCGCCGCCGCAGGCCGGGCCGCCCGTCTAGGGCGTCAGCTTGGCGATGAAGAGGTTACCGGAAATGGAGCGGGGCACGTAGGTGTTCCCCGCGACCTCGAGCTCGTCGTCGAAGCGGCCGCCGATGTACGCCGTGTCGATGTCGAAGCTCGTGTCGATGGCGATCGAGTTGATGAACTGCCAGCCGAGGCCTCCCACGATGTGCTCCCAGAGGATGGCGCCGTCGGAGCCGTTGAAGCCGAACACGAAGGCGTTTTCGTAGAGGCTGCCGGCGACGAGCACGTCGCCCTTGGAGCTGACGGCGACCGCGGAGGGATCGGCCCCCTGGGCGCTCTCGATGGTGGTGGACCAGCGCGCCACGCCGTCGGCGTCGAAGCGCGCCACGAAGCCGCTGGGACCGGTGTTGAGGACGGTGGTGATCGGGCCATTGCCGAAATCGACGGTGCCCATCAGGCTGCCGACGAGAACGAAACCGCCGTCGTCGGGGGCGAGGGCGAGACCGCGGGGCGCGAGCGTACCGTCCTCGCTCGAGAACGTGGAGGCGTAGGTCAAGATGCCGTCGGGATTGAGCTTGATGACGAAGATGTCGGCGCTGCCCACGGCGGTGATCTCGGGGATCCCGAGCTGGAGCGCGCCGCGAAAAGCGCCGGCGATGATCATGTTGCCAGCGGCGTCGGCGACCACGCGGTCGGCGAAGGACTCGTCGGAGCCCAGGGCATAGTCCCAGCGCCAGTTGCCGAAGGCGTCGAAGCTCGCCACGAAGCCGTTGACCGACCCGAGGCGCGGCGACAGCGTGCCTCCGCCGAAATCAGTGTCGTCATGGATGTAGCCCACCGTGACGATGTCCCCGTCCGGCGCGACCGCGACGTCCGCGCTGACGCTGTTCACGAAGGTCTTCAGCGGCCATTCCGGCTCGCCAAAGCGCACCAGGCTCGTGCTCGGACTCCCCGCCGCAGTCGCCGTGTTGTTCACGTCGCGCACCACGGCGCGCAGCGCATCGTCCCCAACCCCGCCCAGCGAACCTGCCTGCAGCGTATTGCCGAGCGGATCGACGGTCGCGCTCCACGCGTCCCAGCCGCCCTCGGCGTCACCCAGCACCCACTCGTTCCCAAACTCGACGGGATAGTTGTAGTCGCCCACCGCCGTGACGTTGCCGTCAGGCCCCACCGTGAGGTCGTACAAATTGATCTCGCCGTCGCCGTCGACGATCTTGATCACCTCGAGCGTCGGCACCCGCCGCCCTGGCGCGCCCGCCATTCCCGGCATCCCCGCCGTGGCCACGCTAC
>DATLIL010001235.1:0-6895 GCA_035539475.1 Polyangiaceae bacterium | reverse complement strand
CGATCAAGCGCATCGAGCCCACGCTGCGCTTGATCGCGACGGCGCGGCGAAAGCCCTGCGCCAGGATGGCCTCGGCGCGCCACACCACGGCCATGCCGCCTCGTCCAACGGGTGAAACGAGCTGGTACCTGCCGGCGATGGTTCGACCGGCGACGTCGTTCGGAGTGGTCACTGAGCTAGCTTTCCCGTTCTGATCTGGTCCAGCACCCGCTTGGCCATGGACACCAGGGCTTGATGGACCAGCGCGTACTCCTCAGTCTTACACCAAGCGCGCAGCTGCCAGTTCACGCCGGCCGTCAAATCGTTGACGAATGCCTCCGGCGCCGGCTCCCGCAATACCTCCGGAATGTCGAGCATTCCGGCCTCCAGCGCGCGCCGTGCGGCGTCGAGGTCGGACTCGAGCGGCGTCGTCAAGCCGAGCTCCACGCGGCGGGTCGGGTAGTAGCTGATGTTCTCCAGCACCTGATTGAAGACCGAGGAGTTGGGCACCGAGATCTTGCGGTTGTCGGGTGTGGTCAGTCTGGTGGTGAAGAGCTCGAGCTCGTCCACGTGGCCGGTCTGGTTGGCCACCCTGATCGTATCTCCCACCTTGAACGGACGGAAGAGCAGCAGCATGAAGCCCGCGGCGAAGTTCGAGAGCGTGTTCTGGAACGCGAGCCCCACGGCGATGCTGGCGGCGCCGAGGATCGCGGCCAAGCTCGTGGTTTGAAAGCCCACCGCGCCCAGGCAGGCGACCAGGGCACCGAACAGAATGGCGTAGCGCAGCAGGTTGGCGAGAAACGTCGACAGCGTGGCGTCGAGGTGTGTCTTCACCAGGCTGCGCCGGGCGGCGCGGTAGCCCCAGCCCGCGACGAGCCAGGCGACCAGGAAGGCGACCATCACCCCCAGGCCGCGCACGACGAAGACGACGCCCTTCTGCAGCAGTACCGGTAGCCATTGGTCCTCGTGCATGGGCGATTGCCTTATCTTCCGGCCTTTCGCTTCGCGTCAAGGCGCGACGTAACGCTCGGGCGTTGCGTCGTGACGGGCAAACGCGCAAGATGCCGCCCGAATGCGAAACTGGCTGGTGTTGGCAGTGGTGGTCGTGAGCTGTGGGAGGCCCAACGCGGACGACTTGTTCCAGCCGGGCGCCGAGGGCGGCACCGCTGGAACGTCAGCCAGCGGCGGTACGGATAGCGGCGGGACTGCCGGAGAGTCGATGGGCGGCACGACCGCCGGAACCTCTGGAAGCTCCGGTACCTCCGGCAGCGCGGGGAACGCGGGCGCCGAGGCGCACGGCGGGTCACCGCAAGACGGCGGCGCGTCGGGCGTCGGCGGCGACGGCGACGAGGGCGGCAGCGGTGGTGAAGCCGGTGCACCCCTGGCAGCAGGCGGCGCGGGAGCAGGCGGCGAGGGCGGCGATGTGGCCCAGGCCGGCAGCGACGCGGGCGGCACCGGCGGCGAAGGCGGCGCGCCGACGTGCGTACCAAGCGGCGACGAGCGCTGCGACGGCCTGGACAACGACTGTACTGGCGGCGTCGACGACGGCGCCATCTGCCCGGCCAACTGTTACGGCTTCGCCGACGACTACGGCCATGGCTACATGATCTGTGGACTGCTGGCGGGTCGGAACCAGGCCGACGCTCAGGCGTTCTGCCAGGCGCACGATTTGAGCTTCAACCTGGTGCGCATCGACTCGTCGCCGGAGCACAACGACCTCGTCAATGCGATCCTTGCGCTGGACCTCGGCACCGCCAGGTACTGGATCGGTGCGACCGACATGGTCGAGAACCACTGGGTCTGGATGGACGGCACGGAGTTCTACGATCACAGCATTGCGATGACGGTCAACGGCGGCTACGAGAACTGGGCCCTCAATCGTCCCAACAACAACGGCAACGAAGACTGCGCCGTGATCGAGATCGAGCCCGTCGACCCTCTGCTCGACCAGATGTGGAACGACATCCAGTGCATGGACGCCGGGCCGGGGTTCATCTGCGAGTCTTCCGACTGAGCGCGCCGTGGCCAAGCAGAGCGCCGGGCTTCTGATCCATCGGCGGCGGGCCGAAATCCTCGAGGTTCTCCTGGTCCATCCTGGTGGACCTTTCTTCAAGAACAAGGACGAGGGCGCCTGGTCGATCCCCAAGGGTGAAATCGACTCTGGCGAGGACGCGCTCAGCACTGCTCAGCGCGAGCTGACGGAGGAGACGGGGTTCGTGGCCGGCGGGCCCTTCGTCGAGCTCGGCAGCGTGACGCAGCGGGGAGGCAAGGTCGTGTTCGCCTTTGCCTGCGAGGGTGACTTCGATCCCTCCGCGATCGTGAGCAACCGCTTCGAGCTCGAGTGGCCGCCGCGCTCGGGTCGGCGCGTGAGCTTTCCGGAAGTCGATCGCGCCGACTACTTCACCCTGCCCGTCGCCCGCAGCAAGATCAATGCGGCGCAGTCCGCCTTCCTCGACCGGCTCGAGCGCTTGCTGACAGCTAGCTAGGGCGCCGAGCCCGAGCGCCGCGCCAGCAGCGCCGCAATGACGACGCCGATCAGCGCGCCCACACAAGCGGTCCAGAGCTCGATCTTCACGAGCATGTCGAGCGCGGTGCGCACCTCCGGCGCGCAGCTCAGCTGCTGATGCTCCGGAGGTTCCCAGCGCCAGGAAACGAAGCGCGGGCCGAGGGTGATGGCTGCGATCGACGTGATGCCCGCGCCGACCGCGGCGCCACCGAGCCAAACTTTCAAGCGTTGCGCCAGCATGGTCGCATCCTAGCCGAGCCCGCCGCCGCTACGGTAGCGATCGCTCGCTGCTGGCGCTGCTGGGCGCGCTGCGCGGCCGCACCTTGCGCCAGGCCTCGAGCAAGGGATGCAGCTTGCCGGCCATGGCATCGCGGAAGCGCGGCACCCTGGCGTTGGTGCGCGGATCGCGTGCCCCGACCCCGCCGATGGCATAGATGCGTGACGTCTCGAGCTCGCCCGACGTCGGCTCGAGCCCGGCGCCGAGATCGGCCGCCAGGTGCGCGAGCGTTGCAGCGTCCGCACCCAGGAGCTCGAGGTCGATGCCGCGCGCGGCGTCGTGAATGGTGACGGCGTGCTCGGCGTGGAGCCCGAGCAGCTCCACAGGGTGCCGCAGCATGCGCGAGCGCGACAGCGCTGCCGGCGGCGGCGACGCGGGGACGACGTCGATACGCACGCGTAGATCACCGCGCTGGGAGCGGTGCAGGCGGTGAACGCCTCGCTCCATGCCGAGGTACAGACCGGCGCCAGGGCCTTCCACCTCGAGCACCGCCTTGCTGAGCTTGTCGTCGTTGACGCCGAAGGCCACCACCGCCGTGGCGAGCTGCAGACGCCGGCAGAAGTTCTGCTCCATGGCCACGAGCTGCTCGATCCAGTCGGCGGAGCTCGTCAGCGCGTCGAGGTTACGCAAGACCAGCCAGACGGTGCTCGGGCCTTCTTCGCTCTCGAGATCTTCCCAGCTCACGGTGGCCTCTAGCGCGCGCTCGAGCGCCCGCGCGAGCTCACTCGAGGTCGTGGCCTGGCCGCGCGCGAAGAGCTCGTCCAGCCGCTCGATCGGGCTGGCCAGGCGTGTTTCGGCGGCCACGCGCACGTCCAGGGCGCGGTAGCTCTCCAGCGTGCGCTGCGTTTCGGCCCGGTCGCGCCAGAGCTCGGGGTCGCCCATCTCGCCGAGCAGCTCGCTGCGCTGCTGGCGGCGAATCTTCAGCGCCTCGAGCAAGGGCGCGGAACGCTGCAGGAGCGCCCGCGCCTCGCCTTCGAGCATGCCGCGATCCATGTGCCGCAGCTTGACGGTGCCGCGCTCCTCGAGCCGCACGGACTCCTTCTCCTTGGCTGCAGCGGGGTCGGGCAGGCGCGCGGCGATGCGGCCGGAGCGCACCACGAGCTCCACGCGTGCACCACTCGGCGGCTCTTCTTGCACGAGCAGGTCGGCGATCGCCGTGGTCACGTTGCGCTCGATCGTGCGGCGCAAGAAGCGAGCGCCGTAGAGCGGGTCGTAGCCGTGCGCCGTCAGCCAATCGAGCACGCCCTCGTCCACTTCGAGCTCGAGGGCGCGGCCACGAAAGCCCGAACGCTTGCGTAGCTCCGAGATCTCGCGCAGGGCGACGGCGCGGATGCCGCGGCGGGGCAGGGGATGGAAGTGCACGACCTGGTCGAAGCGGTTCAAGAGCTCGACGCGGAAATGGCGTAGCAGCGTGCGATCGAGCTCGCGATCGAGCGCGGAGGCGCCCTGCGGAGCGACGAAGCCCATCGGCTGCTCGCGGTACACCTCGGCGCCGGCGTTGGTGGTGGCGATGACGATCGTGGAACGGCACGAGACCGTCTCGCCGACGCCGTTGATGAACACACCCTCGTCCACGAGTTGCAGAAAGCGGTCCTGCACCAGCGCGTGAGCCTTCTCGAACTCGTCGAGCAAGATCACCGCGAAGGGGTGGCCCAGGAGGCGCTGCGCGAGCTGTCCGCGCCGGAGCGAGGCGTTGTAGGCTTCGGGGCTGCCGAAGAGCTTGCTCGCGTCCGACGGGTCCTGGTAGTCGGCCATGTTCAGCCGCAACAGGCGGTCACGACTGCCGAACAGGTACTCCGCGAGGAGCTGCGCCACGTGCGTCTTGCCCACGCCGGTGGGCCCGACGAAGAGGAAGGCCCCGAACGGGCGCCGCGGATCGCTCAAGCCGGCCTTGATCGCGCTGACCATGCGCACCATGGCCGAGCACGCCTCCGGCTGCTCCAGCACCTGTGACGAGAACAGGCGCTCGGTCGTCAGCGGATCGAACGACACCTCCGGGTCGATCAGCAGGCGCGGCACCTTGTAGGTGCGGTAAAAGCGGTCGATCACGTCGGAGGCGTTCACCTCGCGGCGTGACCCCACCACCGCGCGCGTCTGATCGAGCAGCTCGAGGGCCTTGCGCGGCATGTGCGAGCGCGAGAGAAAACGGTGGGTCAGCTCGACCGCCGTCGACAGCGCTGGAGCCGAGAAGGCCCGACCGAGCGACTCCTGCCGCAGCGTCCAGTGTTGAACGATACGTTCGGTCTTCTCCAGATCCGGCTCGGGCACGATCACGCGCACGAAGTGGTGCTCGAGGTCCGGCGCACCTTCGAGCATGGCCTCGACCGTGTAGGCATCACCCTCGGCCAGGATCGGCGTGGACAGGCGCGCCGCCAGACGCGCGAAGAGGGGCTCGAGATCGAGCTGGTAGGCCACGTCGATGTCGCGGAAGAAGGGCACGACCTCGCCGTCGGCCTCCAGCAGCGCGGCCACCAGCTGCTCCATGGCCGGCCGCATCTGTTCCGGCTTGGGACACGAAGCCAGGCGCGCACGCAGCGAGAGCTCGAGCACGCGCCTGCCGGCGAGCTCGACGATGCCGGCGCCCTTTTCCGCGCGCAGCACGAGCTCCTGGATGATCGCCGTCTTACCGACGCCCGCGACGCCGCACAGGATGGGGTGACGGCCGGAGGCCACGATGTCCACCAGCTGCTGCACGACATCGTCGACCTCGAAGGCGGGCTCGAGCCGGTTCTTCGCCGCGAGCTGAGTGAGATCACGCTCCACCCACTCGGCGAACACCGCCTGCGACGTCGCCGCCTTCTTGGCCATGAGGGCCCCATCGTACACTGCCGTGGGGCCCTGCGCGAACGAGCCTATTTGAGCTCGTAGACCTCGACCATGTTGTCGAGGAAGCGAGGCAGGAGCACGCGGTTGCGCTTGCTGTCGTAGCCGAGATCCGCGGGGGCGTTCACGTTCGTGATCACGGGCTCGAACTTCTCGTTCAGCTTGCCGCGGAACACGGTCGAGGCCTTCCAGCTCGTGACCAGGAGCTTGTCACCGACCTGGATCATGCCGTCCAGGCCAGCAGCGGGCAGCTTGGTGATGTCCTGGCGCGCGCCCTTGTCGTCCAGGCGATAGAGCTCGTCGCTGTTGAAGGTGTTGACCAGCACGCCGTTGCTGACTGCCAGGAGGCCGTTCGGTCCGCCGAGGTCCTTCGACTTGGCAACCGGCTTGGCCTTGCCCTTGTCGATCACGTAGACGGCGTCGGTCCCCGTCGGCTCGAAGCCGTCGCCAACCGCCTTCATGCCGCTGTCGCTGACGAAGATGCGACCGTCGGGAGCGGCGGCCACGTCGTTCAGGAAGGTCGAGCCGGCGATCGGGATCTCGCCCTTGGCGGCGCCGGTCTTGGCGTCGAACTTGCGCACCGTGGTGACGTCGCTGACGTAGAGGATGCCGCCGTGCAGCGCCAGGCCCTTCGGCGCGTTGAGCTTCACCTCGTTGACGCCGGCGGCGATGAACTTGGGCTTGGTGATCTTGCCGTCCGGCGACAGCTCCATGATGAAGCCGTTGTTGTCGAGGTCGAGGGGCTTGCCGTTGATGTTGGAGACCAGATAACGGTCGGCCCCCTCGTCGTAGAGCACGCTCTCGGGCGTGGCCACGCCGTCCTTGTAGGTGAGGATCGGCTTCGGCGATTCCGGCTTCGCAGGCTCTGCCGCCGCGGTCGCAGCCGGCGGCGCGGAGGCAGTCGGGGCAGGGTCCGCAGCAGCGACCGGCGGCTCGGGCGCGGGCGCGGGCGTCGGTTCGGGTGGAGGCTGAGAGCCGCCGCAAGCCGTCGTGAACACAACCAGTGATAGAATCCGGCGCATCATGCGGGCACTACGCGACAGCCGCGGGCACGTGTCAAGCCACAACGGAGTTCGGTTACGGCGTAGTTCTGGGGCGATGCTGCGATGATGGTGCAAGTTTCGCGAACATTGGCGCAGGTGCGCGAAGAATGGCGCAGGCGAGTCGTCGCGGAGTACGGCTCCGCAGCGCTGGCGCACTCGCTGACGTTCTGGCTGATCAAGCTCGGCGCGTCGCCGACTCTGC
This sequence comes from Polyangiaceae bacterium, assembly GCA_035539475.1. Classification (GTDB taxonomy): domain Bacteria; phylum Myxococcota_A; class Polyangia; order Polyangiales; family Polyangiaceae; genus PMG-095. The sequence goes on along the minus strand of DATLIL010001235.1, from coordinate 65 downwards.
TGCACGAAGGTCTGCGCATCGTCGACGACGAGCTCGTGCACGCCGAGCTGAGCTTCGCCGTGGTG
>DATLIL010001234.1:0-13176 GCA_035539475.1 Polyangiaceae bacterium | reverse complement strand
CTTTCCTCGAAGCGCTCGAGCGGCTGCAGGACAAGGTTCCAGCGCGCCCCTTTCACGAGGTCGAGGGTCGTCTGCGCGAGGCCTTCGGCGAAGATCCGCTCGCGCGCTTCGAGAGCTTTTCGCGAGAGCCGATCGCGGCCGCTTCGCTGGCCCAGGTGCATCGTGCTCGCACGCGCGACGGCCGCGACGTGGCGGTCAAGGTGCTGTACCCGAACATCGAGCAGATCATTCGCACCGATCTGGGCGTGCTGCGCTCGATCCTGCCGGTGATCAAGCGCCTGGCGCCGGTGAGTCGCATGGAGCGAGTGCTCGACCAGCTGTCGGAGATGCTCTCGCGCGAGACCGACTACCAGAACGAGCGCGCGAACATCGAGGCGATGCGCGCGCTGTTCGAAGGTCGCAGCGACGTCGTCGTGCCAAGTGTGATCGACGAGCTGACCGCAGGTGGTGTGTTAACGCTCTCTTTCGAAGAAGGGCTGAAAATCACCGACGTGGAGGCGCTGCGCACGCGACAAATCGATCCCGAAGCGGTGGCGCGGCTGCTGGTCGAATGCTACTTCGCGATGCTCTTCGAGCACGGCGTCTTCCACGCCGATCCGCATCCAGGAAACTTCCTGGTGCGACAGGGTCCTACATTGGTGATTCTGGATTACGGAGCGGTGGAACGCGTCACGGATGCGCTGCGCGACGGCATGAAGACCGTCGTGCTCGGCGCGCTGACGCGTAACGACGATCAGATCTTGAACGGTCTCGAGCGCATGGGCTTCGTCGCACCCGACGGTGATCGAGCGCTGCTGGGACAGGTCGCGCGCGAGTACCTGCGTGTTCTCGGCTCAGTGAAAATCGAAAACTTCTCTCGTCTCGACCGTGAGACGGTCGAGAAACTTTCCGGCTTCGATCAAATCAGAGGAAAGCTACGGGCAGTGATGCGAAGCGTGGAGTATCCTGAGGGTTACTTCTACGTCGAGCGGACGCTGGCGCTGCTGTTCGGCTTGGTTGGGCAACTCGCTCCCAAGCTCGGACTGCCGGGGCTGGTGATCCCCTATGCGTCGAGAGTGTTCGCCCGATCACCGAGCCAACCCAACAAGTGAAACGAATCACCACAGCCCTCGTCGCCTGTACGATCGCTGCGTGCGCATCGCAGCACTCTGCCGAAGCTCCCGGCTCGACTGGACGCGCAGATCGCTGCCGTTACGAAGTCGAGATGATCAGCCAGAAACCGGCAGTGCTGTCGGTCCTGGCCGAGTGTGAAGGCGAAGAGCTCGCGGGCATGACGCTCGCAGACGAGACGCTGGCGCCATTCGTGCGCGACGTGCGTGAGCTTCACGGTGCCAGCGTGTCGCGCAAGGGCAGCCACTGGTTCGTGGCCGAACCGACGAGCAAGCTTTCGCTGCGCTACAAGGTCGATCTGGAGGGCATGGCGCGCGAGACCGACAGCTTCGACGCGGCCATGCGCGTCGGCGAGTCGCTCGTGGCGCCAGCCTCGTCGTACATGCTCTACCCCGACCCGCTGCGCGTCGGGGTTCCGGTGACCGTGCGCTTCGCAGGCAGCACCAAGGTGGCCACGGGCCTGCGCCACGGCGCCACCAAGGACAGCTACGTGCTCGAGGCGCACGAGATCCCGGTCGCGACGTACACCACGTTCGGCAACTTCGCGCAGCGTCACGTCCCGCTGCAGGGCTCACAGTCCACGATCAAGCTGTCGGTGCTCGACGGCAAGCTCGACACCGACGTCGATACGCTCAAGAGCTGGGTCAACGACGCCGCCGTCGCGGTCAGCAGCTTCTGGCAGCGCTTCCCCGACGACGAGACGATGGTGACCATCGTGCCGATCGAAGGACGCAGCGGCGTCCTGTTCGGCAAGGTGCTGCCGGAGAGCGCGCCCGGCGTGGTGCTCATGGTCGGCGAGCACACCACCAAGGAGCAGCTCTACGCCGATTGGGTGCTCGTGCACGAGTTCTTCCACATCGGCTTCCCTTCCTTCCACCAGGAAGGCAAATGGCTCGACGAAGGGCTCGCCACCTACTTCGAACCGATCATCCGGGCCCGCGCCGGCTGGATCGACGAGGAGCAGGTCTGGGAGGAGTTCGTCAGCGCCATGCCGCAGGGCCTGGGCGCGTTGCGCAACATCGGTCTGGAGAAGGGCACCGACTACCGCGACGTGTACTGGGGCGGCGCGATCTACTGCTTGCTCGCCGACGTCGAGATCCGCGAGCGCACCGGCGCGCGCTCGGGCCTCGAAAATGGCCTGCACGCCGTGCTGCAGGCGGGCGGCAACTCGTCCGAGGTCTGGTCGCTGCAGAAGACGCTCGAAGTCGCCGACGGCGCTGTTGGCGTGCCCGTGCTCAGCGGTCTGGCCAAGAACTACGCCTACCAGCCGGGGCCCGTCGATCTGAACAAGCTCTGGAAGAAGCTCGGCGTCGTGCGCACGCCGCGCGGCATGCGCCTCGACGACCACGCGCCGCTCGCCTCCGTGCGCCGCGCCATCGTCCAGGCCGGGCCGCTCACGTCCGTGGCCAAGCGCTAGCGCGCGCTCCGCCTAGTCTTCGTACGCCGCCGTCACGGCGGAATCGGAGAGGTTCGAGCAGCCACTGATCGGGCCGACGTAGATCTTGTCGCCGGCGCCGCCGGTGCCCTCCGAGTTGTTCTCGCCGACGAAGAAGATCCTGCTGTTCTCGAGATCGGGGTTGAAGGTCTCGCGCCAGCCAGAGCGATAGGTCATTCCGCCGGCCTCGACCTTCGTGGCGTACTCCTGGTACCCGTTCTTCACGTAGAGGGTGACGACGGCCTCGGTCGTGTCGGGAATGACGACGCCCGCAAATCCCTCAGGCTCGGTGGTGGACCACACGTGGGTGGTGCCGTAGCTCACCCCGCCGAGCTCGATGCCAGTGCCGTTGCGGCGCAACCCGGGCAGCGGCTCGTCTGCGTCATTGACCCAGTGGTAGGTCGCATAGGCCGTATTGCCCGTGAGCGTCACCGTGTGGCTCAGGATGCGACCATCCTCGATCAGCGCCTTACTCGTGACGACGTCGTCGTAGCTGACGACGAGCCGGTGGTTGTTCACGTCGACATAGGGATCACCAAACGTCTTCGTCCAGGCGCTCGAAGCGTCACCCAGCGTGCGCGACCAGTCTTCGACCACGGTCGGGACGCACTCCGTCGCGCCACCAGCGCCGCCGTCACCACCAGCGCCACCAGCGCCGCCAGCGCCACTGTCACCGCCGTCACCACTGCCAGCGGCGCCGCCAGCACCGCCTGTCGCGCCACCGCCGCCGAGCGCTTCGGCATCGGCCCCACCGTTTCCGGCGTCCGACCCGCCGCCACCCGACGAGCCCGGGCTGTTGCCCGCGGTGCCGAAGGACCCGCCGCCGCCGCCGCCTCCGGCCCCGCCCCGCGCGACCGAATCGGCCAGGCTGAGGGTGAGGTCGTCGCAGCCGCCGACGAAGACGGCCACGGCTACGCCCGCCAGCAACCAGGCGACATTTCTGGGTCGAGGGCTCAACACTGGGACCTAACCCACGGGCACCGGAGATTGCGCAACACGATCGTCGCGGGCTAACCCAGGGCGAGTCGCCGCTCAATGGCGGACCGCCAAAACGCAAGAACCGGGCCTGGTTCGAGCGTTCTACTCCACGAGCTCGGGGCGATAGGCGGCCAGGGTGATGCGCGCGTCGAAGTATTCGCGGAAGTGAGCGAGCTTGCCGGCGCGGTACCGGGTGACGTGCAGGAAGGGGTCGGAGTAGGCGAGCGCGGTGGGGATGGCGGTGCTGCCGAACCCTCCGACGCAGTAGACGTCATCGCCTCTGGCGACGACGGCGTCGAGCCACAGGTCGTGGAAGTCCATGATCAGTGCGAGGTTGCGCCAGAAGGTCATCACCCCCGAGGGACCCTGCCACCTGCCCGTGAACGGCAGGGCGCTCGGGCCCGGAACCTCCCACGACACGTCCTGATCGCAGCGCTCCACGAAGCGATCGAGCTCCGCCTTCTTGACGAAGATTTCGTACATCTCTCGCGCGGACTGCGCGTTGCGTACGCCGGTGGCGTCGTCGTGCTCGACCAGGACGCTGTCGTGCTCGGGGCCGGGCTCGCCTTCGCCGCCCCAGGCTGCACCGTCCAGGATCTCTTCGCAGCGCACCACCTGCTGCTCGCGAAGCGAGAGAACGTAGAGGAACGACTCGCTGCTGCCGCGGACGAGGCGCTTGCCGGCGACAATCGCGTCGTCGCCATGCGGCAAGACGTAGTCGACGGAGGTGATGCGACTCGGACGGACTCGCTGCAGGTGCCGCCAGTAGTCGTGAAACGCGCTGCGCCCGTGCCAACGTCCTCTGACCGGCGAGCTTCGCGGTGCGGGCAGCTCGACGACGGCGGAATCGGCAAACAGGCTCGGCGCGCCGGCTGGGTCCTCCATCAAGGCAGCGAAGAACTGGCGCAGGAGCACGCCATTTTCGTCCTCCTTGCGCGGATCGAACCTGACTTCGTCGACCAGGCGCGCGCGGCGCTGGTAGTGGAGTCCGGGATCGGTGATGCGCCCCGAGGGCAGGCTCGCGCGTTCCCGGCTGGGCAGCGCCGACAGGATCTCCCCGGTGATCGTCACGCGGGCCGGCAGCGCGGCGATCGCCTCAGCCACCGCGGCGACGGCGGCGCGCACCTGATCTTCGTCGTGGCTCGAGGTCAGGAAGAAGCGCAGCCGTGCCTTGTCCTGCTCGACCGCGGGGCTGATCACGGGGTCGACGTTGATGCCGCGCTCGTAGAGAGCCTCGGACAGCTTGACCGCTCGAAACGAGCTCCCCGTCACGATCGGTACGATCGCGCCGCCCCTGGCCAGGTGCGTGTCGAGTCCCGCGCGCCGCGCCTCGGCCAGAAAGACCTGGCTGTTGCGGCGCAGGCGCTCGACGCGCTCCGGTTCGTCTTTCAGGATCCGGAGCGCCGCCAGCGCCGCGGCCGCGTTGGGCGGGCTCAGCCCCACGCTGTAGACGAAACCGGGCGCGGTATATTTGAGGTAGCGCACGAGCTCGGAGCTGCCGGCGATGTAGCCTCCGCAGCTGGCCAGGCTCTTGGACAGCGTGCCCATCCAGATGTCGACGTCCGACGCAGCGACGCCGAAATGCTCCTGGATGCCGCGACCGCGGACGCCGAGCACGCCGAGCGAGTGCGCCTCGTCCACCATCAGGTAGGCGCCGTACCGCCGCTTGAGCGCGATCAGCCCGGGCAAGTCCGGAATGTCTCCGTCCATGCTGAACACGCCTTCGGTCACGATCAGCGCGCGCACCGTATCGGCGCGGTGCTCCTCGAGCAACGCCTCGAGATGCGCGAGATCGTTGTGGCGGAAGGCGCGAAAGCGAGCGCCGGCCAGGGCAGCGCCCTGCATCACGCTGTTGTGCGCCAGCGCGTCGTACAGCACGAGATCACGCCGCCCGAACAGGTGACCTATCGCTGTCACGTTCGTGGCGTGACCGCTGACGAAGACGATCGCAGCGTCGACTCCGAGCCAGGCGGCGAGCTCGCGCTCGAGCTCACCGTGCAGCACCTTCTCGCCGGACGTGATGCGGCTGGCGGAACAGGAAGTGCCGTAGCGATCGACCGCTTCTTTGGCGGCGGCGGAGACACGCGGATCGCCCGATAGACCCAGGTAATTGTAGGTCGAGAAGCTCAGGAATTCGCGCCCGCCGATGCGTGCCGTATCGCGCGTCGTGCCCTCGTGGGCCTTGAAAAAGGGGTGGAGCCGACTCCAGTGCGAAATCACCTCCAGCCGCGTGCGCAGCACCTGGAGCGCGCGATCGTCTTCGAGCGCGGTAGCCTTGGTCTGCCGTTCTCCTGCCAGCAGTCGCTCGAGCAGCGCACGCTTCTCCGCCGCGTTCAGCGCGTCGAGGTCCATCACTTCTGTCCGTTCATCTTGCGCAGCAGGCGGTCGACGTCGGCGTCGGACAGGCCTGCCGTGGCCGAAGCAGCCGGCGTCTGGCGCTCCCCGGCCAGGAACGCTGCGAGGTCGGCGATGGTGCGATGATCCCAGAGCGCGGTGGGATCCACGCGGCGTCCGAGCATGGTCTCGAGCTCGCTGGTCAGGACCACCGCCTCCAGCGAGTCGATGCCGTACTCCTCGAACGGTCGCTTCACGTCCACGGCGTCCGGCGCGATACGCAGGCGCTTGGCCAGCTCGGCGCGCAGCCAGTCCCGAATTTCTTCACTCGTCATCAGGTCCCGTCTCCTTCATTTCGTCGTTCGATCGGCGCCGGCGCTCGACCTGGGCGGGCGTCGGCTTCTTGACGTCCCAGACCCAGCCCAGCGCCGAACACACGCGCAGCAGCAGCGCGGACGGATCGAGCTCTCCGGGGCTCAAGCCGTTGTCCGCGGTGCTCGGAAACGCGTGGTGATTGTTGTGCAGCGAGCCACCGAAGGTCGGCAGCACGAGCCAGCCGATGTTACGGCTCTGGTCTCGACCCGCGAAGGGTCGTGCGCCGAACAGGTGACAGAGCGAGTTGACGGCGTAGGTCGTGTGCTGGGCGACGAAGACGCGCAGCAGCCCGCCCCAGAGAAAACCCGCCACCGCGCCGCGCAGCGACCAGCTGACGAGCCCGGCCACGAGCGCCGGGGCGAACAGGCCGAGCGTGATCCAGAGCAAGAAGCGGCGATCGATCCACTGCAGCGCGCGATCGTTCAGGATGTCGCGCGCGTAGCGTCCGGGCGAGGCCCGCGTCGACGCGAAGATCCAGCCCACGTGGGCGTGGACGAACCCGCGCCACGGCGATCGCCCGAGGTGCGGCGAGTGAGGGTCGCCCTCGCGATCGCTGCGCGCGTGGTGCAGCCTGTGGTGCGCGACCCAGTACATCACCGGCCCCTGCACGGCCGTGTTGCCGGCGATGGCGAGCAAGGCTCGTAACCACGGCTTGGCGCTGAAGGCTTGATGCGAGAAATAGCGGTGGTAACCGAGCTCGATGCCCACGCCGCTGATCGTGAGCATGGTCGAGAAGCTGAGCGGCTCGACCAGGCTCGGTCCGACGTGGAGGCTGTAGAGCGGCGCCGCCACCGCACCCAGCGCTGGAATCGTCACCGCCAGCGCGAAGCCAACGCGCTGCAGACGCAGACGCGCCGGCCGCGGAACGTCGAGCGACGGCAGCGTGGCGATCATGACCCTGCCTGCGCAGCGGTGATCGAGAGCAGGCGCTCGCCGCGTACCGCCTCGACGAGCTGTTCGAAGACGCGATCCCGGTCGGCGGGCGCGAGCGACGCGGGATCCAGCAACCGCCGGGCCGCCAGCGTCGGAAGACCTTGAGTACAGTGCGGCAGCTCGGGATTGTGATTCTCGAATGCCAGGCAGCACGCCGCCGTGTGCATTCGCGCGTAGGCCGTGGCCGCAGCGAAGCGATCGTCGTGGCGCAGGTCGGACAGCGCCTCGCGCAGTTCCGCCGAGCTCGACCGGATCTCGTCGCACGCGTCCGCGGTGAGATCGTCGGCGCCTCGCGCGTTGACGGACAGCCGCTCCGGGTCGAAGACCGGAACGTCTTCGCTCAGGCGTAGGCGCTGGCGAAGACGCGACGCACGCCCGTGATTCTCGCGTAGCAGGGCCGGGAGCTGCGCGGCCACGGCGTGCAGGCAGACCGGAGTGCTGCCATCGATCAGGCCGGCCGCCGCCTGATCGCGGACCATCTTTTGCACGATCGCCGCGCTGCCCTCGCGCAAGAACGCTCGCGCGCCGAGCACGGTCGTGGCTCGCGAGATCGACGCAGCCACGAGCTCCGGCGCGGTGGCCTTGGCCAGGGGCGAGGTGAAGCTCGTCTGTTCGGGGGTCACGTGCAGCCCGCGCACCGTCGAGAGCAGGAGCATCTCGGCGGCCAGGAGGTCGAGCCAGGCCTCGGCCAGCGTGCGGCGAACCACCGGCAGGGCGGCCAGCGATTGTTGGTGCAGGCTGCGCTCCAGCGCGAACAGGACGCTGGTACGCAGCACGGTGTCGCAGGCGCCGAGCGACAGGCTGCCGACGAGCGGGCGCGTGATCTGAAAGATGCGCAGCGTGAGCTCGAGCCCCTCTCCCTCCCGTCCGAGCAGCACCGCGGGAGAGCGCCGCAGGGCGAGCCCGCCCAGATCCGCGGCTCGCAAGCCCACTGTTTTCACCCTGGGCAGCCGGGTCCAGCCGCTGGCGTCACCCTCGACGAAGAACCAGCTCAGCGAGCGTGGTCCCGTCTCGACGCGGGTGCGCGCCAGCACCAGGGCACACGCGGCGTGGCCGGCCCGACCGATCGGCCATTTCTCGCCCGTGACCTCGAAGCGGTCTCCGTGCTTCACCGCCAGCGTCTCGCTGGCGAGAAGATCGGCGCCGTGCAGAGCTTCGGACGCGGCAAAACAGGGCGAAGCGTTGTCGCGCAGGATGTCGTCGCAGCGCTGCTGCCGAGCTGCGTCGCCGCTCATCCGCACGAGCCAGAGCCAGGTCTGCATGCCTTGAGTCAGGGCCAGCGACGGGTCCCTCCGGCCCAGGGTCCATGACAGGGCCAGCAGCTGTTCGAAGGATCGAAAACGCCCACCCGAAGCGACGGGTCGCTGCAGCTCTGCGGCGCCGAGCCGGCCGAGCTCTGCCAGTGCCTGAAGCGGAAACTCCTCGGCTTCGTCACGGCGGAGAGCGGCGTCGTGACCGAGTGGACCGGCGTCGGCGACCGAGCCGAACGTGGACTCGAGCGAGCGCAGGGTGTCCACGTACAGGCTCACGGAGCGCTTCTCTCCTCGGCCACCACTTCGAGCGAGCCGGCCAGCCACTGCCTGCGACACTCCAGACGGCGCAGCTTGCCGCTCGTCGTGCGCGGTAGCTTGGACGGCAACAGCAGGGCCAGACCGCCGGGATTCACCCCGTGTACGCGACCCACGGCCTGACGCACGGCGCTCAGGATCTCTCCGGCTGGCAAGTGACGAGCCTGGCGCTCGATTTCGACGAGCACGACGAGCTCCTCGCCCGCGGCCCGCTCGACCGAAAACGCCGCCACGCCGGCGGGCTGAACGGCAGGGTGAGCGGCGCGCGCGGCCTGCTCGATATCCGTGGCGTACAGGTTGCGGCCGCGGATCTTGATCAGCTCCTTGAGTCGACCGACGACGAAGAGCTGACCGTCGCTGACGAAACCGAGATCACCCGTGCGCATCCACGGTCCGCTGCCGTCACTCAACGTGACACCGAAGCACTGCGCCGTTGCCTCCGGGTCGGCGTAGTAGCCGGCTGCGACGCTCGGGCCGGCGACCACGATCTCGCCGATCTCAGCGCCGGCTACGGGCTCCAGCCGCTCGTTGGCGATCAGCACCTTCTGACCGAGGCCCGGACGGCCACAGCCGGTCACGATGCACTCGTTCTCGGCCGGAGCCTTGACTCGCCCTTGCTCGAGCTCCGCCCGATCCACCGGCTTGAACGGAGCCTCCTCGTTCCAGCGGCAACCGCTGACGAGCAGGGTGCTCTCCGCCAGGCCGTAACACGGCGAGAGCACGCGTGGATCGAGGCCAACGTCGCAGAAACGGCGCACGAATTCGAGCCAGGTCGAGTGACGCACCGGCTCGGCGCCGCAGATCAACATGCGCCAAGACGAGAGATCGAGGCTCGCCTTCTGTTCGTCCGAGACACGCTCGGCGCACAAGCGGAGCGCGAAGTCGGGAGCAGCGCTGACGGTTGCCCGGTAGCGGGTGACGGCTTCGAGCCAGCGCACCGGCCGTTGCAGGAAGTGGTGGGGCGACATCAGCACGGAGTGGATGCCGCTGTGTACGGGGTGCACGACACCGCCGATCAGCCCCATGTCGTGATACGGCGGCAGCCAGTTGGCTCCCACGCACTGGTGATCACCGCGCAGCGCCAGGATCGCCTTGCTGTTGTGGGTGAGGTTCTCGTGCGTGACGATCACGCCGCGCGGACGACCGGTGGAACCCGACGTGTACTGCAGGAACGCGACGTCGGACGGGCGAGGAAGCTCTGCGGGCGGCCTGGCTCCGGCGTGCTGGAGCTCCCCCAGGTCGAGCCACGACGCGTCCGTCGAGTCACGTAGCTCGGCGCCCCACTGCCGTCGCGTGCTCTCGTCGACGATCGCGAAGCGGGCGGCGCAATGGTGCAGGATGTCCTTGCAGCGCGAGACGTCGCTGCTCCTTCGCGGCGCCGCCGCAGGCACCGCGATCGCACCGGCCTGCAGACAAGCCAGAAAACCGACGATGAAATCGAGGCCCGGAGCCAGCAGCAGCAGCACCCGCTCACCGCGGGCGTTCAGCTCCACGAGCGCACCCGCCACTGCGCCGACGCGACGATAGAGCTCCGCTGCGTTCAGCGTTCGCGGCTCGCTTTCGGCCTCACCGAGCCAGGTAAAGATCGGGCGCTCGGGCGCGTGCTCCGCCCATCTGCGTGCGGACGCGACCACCGTGCTCTCGCTGTGCGCTGCCATCGACATCGTCACTGCAGGGCAGACGGTGGCATAGGCCGGCTCGGTGCATCCATAGTCATTAGGTCGGCCGCAAGACGTGCATAGTCACTTCTTCGGCAGCCATGGCCAGGCGCCGTGATCTCGAGCAACCATGGCGACGGTGTCGACGATGCCTCACTCACTCGTCATCGCTGGTAACGTGACGCGCAGGCAGAGCTCGAAGGATCTGCGCGACAAGGTCGTGCTCATGACGGGAGCCACCGGCGAGCTCGGCAGAGCGCTGCTTCCGCTATTCCTCGCTGCTGGAGCCCAGGTCGTGCTCAGCGCCAGCGACGCGAGAAGCGTGCACGAACACGCAGCGTCACTCGACGCCGGCGCGCGCGGGCGCGTGCTTCCGCTGGCGGTCGATCTGACCGAGCCGGGCGCCGCGCTGGCGCTGCGCAGTGCGGCGCTGGCCTGGCGCGGCCGCATCGACGGCCTCGTGCAGGCGGCTGGCTACAACGAGTGCAACGCCTTCGCCGACGAGTCGGACGAGCTGTTCGAACGCATCTTGCGCATCAACCTGATCACCCCGGCGGCGCTGATGAAGGCCGTCCTGCCCGACATGCTGGCGCGCGGGAGCGGCGTCATCCTCAACGTCTGCTCCAACATGGGCCTGCTCGGCTACCCGGCGGCTCCGGGCTACACCGCCAGCAAATTCGGGCTCGTGGGGCTGAGCCACGCGCTCCATCAAGAGGTTCGCAGCCGCGGCGTCCGCGTTCATGCGGTGTGCCCCCCAGGCTTCGAATCACCGTTGTTTCGCAGCGTGAGAAACAGGCCAGCCTATTACGACACCGTGCGACCGCTTCGAGCGGAGACCGTGGCGCGAGCAGTGCTCGGCGCCTACGGCTCGAGCCGCTGCCTGCACGTCATCGGTGCAGTCAATCGCCTGAGCTTCGGACTACACGCCCTTTTCCCGGAGCTCACCAACGCGCTGATCAGGCGAGTGATCGGCTACTGACTGGTCTCGTCGCCTTCGTACTCGCAGCGAGCGTCGCAGGTCTCGTGCAAGATGACCTTCTCGAGCGTGGGCAGCTGAGGCTTGAGCCTGTTCCAGATCCAGCGCGCCAGGATCTCGCTGGTGGGATTCTCGAGGCCCTCGACCTCGTTCAAGTAGTGGTGGTCGAGCACGTCGTAGACCGGCTGCCAGATGCGATCGATCTCACCGAAATCGATGAACCACCCGGTCTGCTCGTTGACAGCACCGTAGAGGGCGAGCTCGACCTTGAAGCTATGGCCGTGCAGCCGCGAACACTTGTGCCCGGGCGGGACGTTGGGCAAGCGGTGAGCGGCTTCGAAGCGGAGCTCCTTGAGCAGGCGGACTTTCACGCCCCGGACTCTACCCCCTGGCGCCAGGTTTTCTACTCGAATTCCATGCGCCAGCGGATGTCGGCGCCAAGGTTGCCCAGGGCCGAGCTCGAGATGTCGTTGACGTTGTCGTACGAGCCCTCGACGCTGACGCGGGGACTGAGGCGCCATTCCACGTTGGAGCGCACCTCTCGGGACTCGGACAGGCCCGTGGTCACGTTGGCCCTGACCCTCTCCGCCAGACGCTTGCCGATGGTGACCGTGGGCTCGGTGCGGCCCGTGCGCGACGAGTAGGCGCTGCCGAAGCGGAAGTCGTCGATCAGAGGAACGGCCTCGGTCACCGCCTTGTCGGCGCCGCTGAGGGTGCCGAGCGCCTCCAGCGCGACGCTCTCGCCCACGGCGGCGCTGCGAGCCTGGTCGAGCTCGGCGCGGGTCAGGCCCACCGTGAGCAGGAGGAAGATGTCGTCCTGGGCCAGCGCCGGATCGCTCGTCAGATCGATCCTCAAGTTGTCGGCGTCGCCGTGCGCGTGCATGCGGATCTTCCAGTTGCCGCCGGCGACGCTCGAGCTCGTCGTGGCGCCTTGACTGGCGACGGCGCCGCCGCTCTCGGCCTCGGTGTAGCGGCGGTACTCGGTGACCGCCGTCACGTCCACCTGCGGCGCGATGCGGGTGGCGTCGTTGAAACGAACGATGCCCTGCGTCACCTCGAACTCGCTGCGGCGCAGCCGGATGCGTCCGCCCTGGGTCAGCTCGACGCTGCCGCGCAGGCCATAGCGCCCGTTGGTGCCGAGCAGCACGAGTCCGTCCTCGCCGAGCTTGAGCTCCGCGTCGATCAGGTTGTTCTGCAGCTTGAGCGTGCGCGCCGCGCGCAGCGTGACGTCGAAGGCCACGACGTCATCTGCCGGATCGTAGGCCTCGAAGGTGGTGCGGCTGCCGCGCTGGGTCAGCGCCGCCAGATCGGCGGTCATGGTCACGGCGCGCCGGTACTCGAACGAGCGCAGGAGCACGTCGCCGGTGATGCGCGGTAGCTTCTGCTCGGCCTGACTGCTCGGCTCCCAGACCGTGGTGAGGTCGGCGTCGGCCAGCGCCCGGATGCCCTCACCGAGCGGCAGGGCCAGATCCTCGGCCTTGAGGCGGAAGCGCGCGGCGCCGAGCGCGAAGCCGCGCAAGGGAGCGCCGCCGCTCAGGCTGAGCTTGCCGCTGCCGAGCCTGGCCGAGCCTCGAGTGATGCTGAGCTCGCTGCCGTCGATGCCGAGCGCGACCTCGATCTCGCTGAGCGGGGCCGGCAAGCCGCGCACGGTGATCTCGCCCTTGCTGAGCGCGAAGCCACCCGAGTAGCGCGGGGCTGCGAGCGGGCCGTGAAGCCGCAAGCTGCCGGCGAACGTGCCGCTGGCGCGCTCCACGCGCGGCACGACGCCGACCAGGCTGCCGAGCTGCAGCGGGCGCAGGGACAGCGTCG
>DATLIL010001233.1:0-12044 GCA_035539475.1 Polyangiaceae bacterium | reverse complement strand
TATTGCCGAAGCCGCCGCTGCCGCCGTCGTCGTCGTCGGTTCCGTCCGAGCTGCTGACGACGCATGCCGTCGCGATCGATGCGCCGAAAAGAGTGAGTACGATTGCGTTCTGCCAAGGTGTCCGTCGCATTTAAGTCTCCTCGAGTAGTCCTACGTTACTGGCCGGGGGATTCTTTCATCCCCGACCAGTGTCGGGAAAGCAAAAGAGGGCGTCTGGTTCGACGACGCCCCGGCGCTCTTTATTCTCCGCGCCGATCAGCGCTGCCGCGCAATAGCCAACCCCTGGCTTTCTCGCGGAAGGCACGTGCGGGGTCGAGGGGATCAGTTGGCGGTCGTTGGGCCGGTTGTGGCGAGGCTGCAATCGCTGCCGAGCGGCGAACGAAAGCCAGCGCTCCGGCGAGCAGCGCGGCCAGCCACCACGGCACGTCCCCCAGCACTTCGTAGGCGGTGGTTCCGCGCATCCACGCCAGCTTCGCGCGCAAGGCCTGCTCTTCGAACGTGTTCGTGTGAGCGATCACGCGCCCCACGGGATCGACGAAAGCGCTCACACCGCTGTTGGTCGAGCGCACGAAGAAGCGGCGATGCTCGATCGCGCGCATCTTCGAGAGCGCGAGGTGGATCCACGGCTCGGTCGTATCGCCGAACCAGGCGTCGTTGGTCAGGTTGGCCAGGAGGTCCGGCGAGCCGGCGCGAACGATCTCGTTGACGAAGCCCGGGATGATGTCTTCGTAGCAGATGAACGCGGCGATCTGATGTTTGCCCACCGTCAGCGGCAGCATCGACTTGCCGTGCGTGAAGCGACCCGACTGCGGGCTCCACTGGTAGAGGATCGGAAACGTCTCGCCGAAGGGGAGGTACTCACCGAAGGCCAGCAAATATTGCTTGTCGTAGCGGCCGACCATGCGCCCCTTGAGGTCCGTGGCGATGGCCGAGTTGAAGAACACCTTGCCGCGGACGTCTTGCACCGGGCGCGTGAGCACCGCGCCAAACAGCGCCGGCACGTCCAGTTTGTTCGAGATCTTGCTCGGGATCTCCCTGGCTGCGGCGCTCTCGTCGATCGCCGACATGACCGAGGTCTCGCTCCAGACGACGAGGTCGAGCTTGCCTTTCTTGAGCAGGTCGCGCGTCAACTTCTGGTGCCGGCGCAGGCCCTCGTTCTTGTCGCGGCGCTTGCCGAACAGGCTCATGTTGGCCTGTACGAGCCCAATCTCCGCGGGGGTGGCGGCGGCCACGTCCGCATCGACCTGACCGATGCGCACCGCGCCGTACAGCGCCGAGACCAGCGGCACGGCGGCCAGTGCGCCCGCGGCCTTCCAGCGGACGCCGCGGCGTTCGAGACGGGCGAGCACGAGCTCGGCGAGGGCCAGATTGATGGCCACCTGCGTCAGGCCCACCAGGATTGGACCGCCGATCTCGGCCACCTGCAGCAGCGCCGGCAGCTGGTGCACCGTGGCTCCGTAGCTCCACGGAAAGAGCAGGGGGAATGCTTGCTCGCTGGCGGCGAACGCGACGGCGAAGGCGAGCCCGGCGGGCCAGCTGCGCTGCTCGGCGCGGGCGTAGAGCCAGCCGAGCAGGCCGATGCGGCCCGCTTGATAGCCGCACAGGATGGCCATGAACAGGGCGCACAGCGGCAGGGGGAAGCCGCTGAACGTCTGCAGCATGTTCAGCAGCCAGTAGAAGCCGAACATGGTCATGGTGAAGCCGGACAACCAGCCCAGCCACAGAGCACGCCGCGGCGTCTGTCCGCGTAGCGCGACGATCAGCGGCACCAGCGCGACGAAGCTCAGCGGCCACAGATCCACGCCGGGGAACGCCAGGAAGTAGAGCAGGCCCGAGCCAAACGCGAGCCCAGCGCTGACGCGACCAGAGAGGGGAAAACGGCTCGCTGCGGCCTTGGCTGGCGAGGCCTCGTTGCTGGCGACGACCCCGTTCATTCGCCGATGGTCTTCTTCACCTTGGCCAGCAGGTCGTCGACCTTGAAAGGCTTGGTCAGGTAGTGGCGTGCTCCGGCCTGAATGCCCTTCACGACGTCAGTCGGCGCCGTCTTGGCGGTGAGGAAGATAATGGGCACGGCACGCAGGGTCGGCAGGGCTTTCAGCTGTTTGGCCGTGGCGAAGCCGTCGAGCCCGGGCATCATGACGTCCAACATGATCAGGTGAGGAGGGAGCTTGCTGGCGAGGGCGATCGCGTGGTTGCCGTCCGCCGCGTGCTCGACGGCGTAGCGCGTCCCCAGCACCTTGAGAAGCATTCGTGAGATGGCAGCGTCGTCCTCGACGACGAGGATGCGCCTGCGAGCGGGTTTCGGGGGCTGCGATTGGTTCGACAAGGTTCCAAATTGTTCCCACGCTCCGCCCCCGCGCAACCCCGCGACTGGGCCGCCTGCTGCGCGTTTGCGGTCCCGTTCCTAGACCGGTGATTCCGTGAGGGCCACAAAAAGCGTCCCTGGGGCCAACGGGCTTGCTTGAGCGGACTTCGCGAGCACATAGTGACTCGTGCCCAAAATCCTCCACATCGAGGACGATCCGGCGAATCGGCTGCTGGTTCGGAAGCTACTCTCTCCCGCTGGTCTAGAGGTCGTCGACGCGGTCGACGGCCTGGAGGGGATCCGCAAGGCGCTCGCCGAGCGCCCGGATCTGGTCCTCGTCGACATCGCGATTCCCGGGCTCGACGGCTACGAGGTAACGCTGCGCCTACGCGCGGAACCGGCCCTGCGCGGGGTGCCGATCGTCGCGATCACAGCCGAGGGAAACCGGGACACCAGCCTGGCCGTGGGGTGTGACGGCTACCTGCAGAAGCCGATCGACGCACGCTCCTTTGCAGACACGGTGCGCGGCTATCTGGCGGGCAAGCGGGAGCGCGTGTCACCGGACGCCACCGGGCAGCACCTGCGCATGCAGAGCCAGCGCATCGTCGCCCACCTGGAGCAGAAGATCGACGAGCTCTCCGGAGCGAACCGCCGGCTGGTCGAGCTGGACGCTGCCAAGAAGGAGTTCTACCGCAATATCTCGCATGAGCTCGCCACGCCCATGACGCCGATCGTGGGGTACCTCAAGCTCCTGATCGACGGCGAGCTCGGTGAGGTCACGGTGCCTCAAGAAAAGGCCCTGCGCGCGATGGACGACTGCGTGCAGCGCCTGCGCCGCCTGATCGACAGTCTGCTCGACGTGACCGCCCTCGAGACCGGGCGGATGCGCTTCGCGTACCGCGACTACGACCTGTCCGAGCTCGTGCGTCAGGCCATCTCGCGCCAGCCGGCACTCGACAACGGTACCCTGCGGCTCGTGGCCGACTTACCGAAGCGCGGCGGCCTGATCGGCAACGGCGACGTCGAGCGGCTCGGTCGGGCGATCGACCACCTGCTCGACAACGCCACCAAGTTCACTCCGCAGGGTGGAACCGTCGGCGTCCGCGCGCGGCGGCTGTCGTCCGGTCAGCTCGAGATCTGCATTGCTGACACCGGCCCCGGCGTCCCGCCCGAGAAGGCGCAGCGTCTGTTCGAGCCGTTCTACCAGGTGGACGGCTCGCCGACCCGATCGCACGGCGGCACGGGCGTGGGCCTTGCCATCGTCCGCGGGGTCGCCCAGGGACACGGTGGCGACATTCGCCTGGCCTCGCCGGCCGGCGAAGAGATCGTGGGCGAGGCCTTCAACGGGGCAGCGTTCTACTTCATCGTTCCAGAGCGGTCAGGGCCCGGATCCGGCAGCGACAATCCGCCGCCGACGCCATCGGCACCGTTCTTCCCGCCGCCGCCCTCGTCTGCGCGAGCATGACCGAGGTCTATCTCGACTGGAATGCGGCCACGCCTCCGCATCCAGACGTCGTGGCAGCCATGGCAGCCGCCGCCGCCAGCGGCTGGGGCAATCCCGCCAGCGTTCACGGTGCCGGGCGGCGCGCGCGCGCTCTCGTGGAGGATTGTCGCGAGACGGCGGCCTCCGTGCTCCGCGTGGATCCGCGCGACGTGGTCTTCACCTCCGGGGGAACCGAGGCCAACAACCTGGCCCTGCGCGCGGCGCCGGCGCTGGTCACGAGCCGCATCGAACATCCGTCCGTCGTGCGCGTGGCTGAGCACCTGGAAGGGCGCGGCGTCCCGGTGCGCTGGCTGCCGGTGCCCCCCAGCGGAAGGCTCGAGCCCGCCGAGGTCGAACGCGCCCTTGCCGGGCTCGAGCGCGGCGCCTTCGTGGCCCTGATGGCGGTGAACCACGAGACCGGGGTGATCCAGCCCGTCGCCGAGGTCGCGGCCGTGACGCGCGCTCTGGGCGCTCACCTGCACGTCGATGCCGTCCAGGCCGTCGGCCGCCTCGACCTGGCAGGACTTACGGGAGCCGACAGTCTCGCGGTTGCCTCTCACAAACTCCGGGGGCCCAAGGGCATCGGCTTGCTCGCCTTCCGGGCCGGGCGATCGCCAGTGCCCCTCCTGCTCGGTGGCGCCCAGGAGCGCGGACTGCGCCCCGGCACGGTGGACGCGATCGCCGCGGCCGGCTTTCGGGCTGCGCTCGAGCGCGCGGAGGAGAGCCGGGCCCACTATCAGGCGCTGGCGCCGCTGCGTGACGAGCTCGAGCGAGGGCTCGCCGCTCACGCGCTGGTCAACGGCCTGCAGACGGGCCGGGCCGCACACGTCTCCAACCTCTCGTTCTCCGGCTGCCGCGGCGACGAGCTCGTCGCTGCACTCGACCTCGAGGGAGTGCGCGTCTCGAGCGGCAGCGCCTGCAGCGCCGGCACGACCGAACCGTCGGTCGTGATCAGTGCCATGCTCGGTCGCGAGCGCGCCACGAGCGCGGTGCGCATCAGCCTGGGCGAGGACACTGGGGCTGCCCAGGTCGAGTACGCGATTGCTGCGTTTCTCCGCGTACTTGGCAGCGGCGGCGCGCTCCGCTCAAGTGATGGATGATGCGCGTGGCGATTCCCGCGATCACTGGCTCAGCCCTTGAATGATAAGCGCGCAGAATGACTGACGAATCGCGCAGTGATTCGAGCGCGACCTGCCGTTCCATTGAATGGAAATCAACGACCAAAAGATCTGATAGCCTGTTCAGTCCTAGGTGATGCTAGAACTGTTGCCGGTAAGCTATCGTGATCGCTTGAGTTTTTGGCGCTGGCGCTGTGCTTCGTAAAGCGCCATGCCGGCCGCGACGGAGGCGTTCAGGGAGTCCACCGCGTGGAGGTCCACGAGCCGCGCGGCGCGGGTAGCTAGCTTGCGAACCTGACGGCCGAGGCCTTTGCCTTCACTGCCGATGACCAGCACGGTGGGTAGCTTGAGGTCGAGGTCGGCGAGCAGCACGTCGGCCTGCGCGTCGAGCGCCACCACCTGGACGGCGGCCCGGCTGAGCTCGTCGAGGGCCGTGGTCAGGGAGCGCACGCGGCAGAGCGAAGCGTGCTCGATGGCGCCAGCCGACGCGCGAAAGGTGGCGGGGGTGAGGGGAGCCGAAGCGTGTTCGCCCCAGAGCACGAACGCCGGCCCGAGGCCGACAGCGCTGCGGATCACCGCGCCGAAGTTCTGCGGGTCCTGGATCTCGTCGAGAGCCAGGGCCAGGAGCTCGGGTTCCTCTACCAGGGCGGAGAGGGGCACGAGGCCGAGCGGCGGGGCGAGCGCGGCCACGCCCTGGTGCTGGACCCCGTGGCTCATGCGGTCGAGCTGGCTCTGCGGGACGCGCCGTACACTGGCTCCCTGATCGCCGGCGAAGCGAGCGAGCGCATCGAGGCGAGGTTGGGGGCGCTGATCGATGAGCACTTCACGAAGTGCGGCCCCGTGGCGCTTGATGGCTTCGCGCACCGGCTGCAGGCCGAGCACGAGCCGCTGCTCGACGGCGTCAGGATCCGCTGGCACGCGTGGCCTCGCTCACTTCACCGAGGACAGCGGCGGCCGCGGCGCGCGGGTCGGCGGCGTCGCGAACCGGGCGCCCGACGACCAGCAAGGTCGAGCCGGCGCGAATGGCTTCGGCCGGAGTTCCGGTCCGCTTCTGATCGTCACCACCACCGCCGCCGGGACGAATACCGGGCGTGACCAGGACCACGTCGGGGCCTAGCGTCTGACGCAGCGCCGCCACCTCCGCCGGTGAGCAGACGAGCCCAGGGATACCTGAGCCCACCGCCAGCCGCGCCAGGCGCATGGCCTGTGCGCCTGGCTCTGCCCCGACACCGACCGCGGCGAGGTCCGCCGCGTCGAGCGAGGTGAGGACGGTCACCGCGAGCAGCACGAGCCCGGTCTTCTCCTTGGCTGCCCGTTCCGCCGCGCGCTCCAGCATCTTCGGACCGCCGGCGGCGCTCGGTGTGCGTTACCTCACGCTGCACGCCGCCGACGCAACCGCACGCTCCACGGTCTCGGGGATGTCGTGCAGCTTGAGGTCGAGGAAGACCGCCGCAGAAAACTCTTCGCCAATGCGGGCGGCGCTGGGCCCTTCACTGACGAAGAGTTGAAGCCCTACCTTGAGCACGCCGAACGAGTCGCTGACGAGCGCCGCGCCAAGGCGAGCTTCGTCGAGCGACGCGTAGTCGAGCGGAAAGGCCAGACGATCGCGTGCGGTTTTCAAGGCTCACGCCGAACGAGAGCTAGAGGCAGGAGCACAAGGGATCGCCGGGCGGGCAGTTGCAGGGCTTGGCGCCGCCACCGGAGGGCTTGGCACCGCCACCACCACCGCGCACGGCCGCGCCGGCGCGTTGCGTCTGCTCTTTGGCCTTGGCGAGCTCGGCCTTGAGGCGCTCTTTCTCTACTTCGTCCTTGGCGCCAGTGAGTGCGGCCTGGAGGGACTCTTCCTTCTTCTGCGCGGCTTCGAACTCGCCCTTCAGACGCGCGAGCTGCTCTTCGGTCTCCTTGAGCTGCGCGGCGTGAATGGCGTCTTTCTTGGCCTGCTCTTCGTTGGCGCTCTTGATCGCAAGCCCACCGCCTACGCCGACCAGGACGACGGCGCCGATGGCGAGTCCGACGTAGAGCTTGAGGCGCTTCTTCGTGTCGTCGCTGTTCAGGGCCGCAAGTTGCTGCTCGTGCGCCTGCTGTGCCGCCATGGCTTCCATTCGCGCGCGGTGCTCGGCCTCGGCCTGGGCCTTGGCGAGCTCACCGTGTTTGATGGCCTCGACACGGGCTTCCTCTTCGCGCCGGCGCTGCTCCTCGGCGCGGCGTCGCTCTTCTTCATCCCTGATGCGCCGTTCTTCCGCGTCGCGCTTGGCGCGGTCCTCGGATGCTCGCCGCTCCTGCTCTTCGCGCGCGCGACGTTCCTTGTCCGCTTCTTCGTCGCGGATCCGGTTTTCCTCGAGGCTCATCAGTTCTTTGAGCGAGAAGAGAACCGAGCTTTCCTTCTGTTCGGCCATGGGAGATTTTTCCTCAGTACGGAGACATTGTTGCGGTGTCGCCGGGCGAGCGCCACACCGCGAATAGCAATCGCAAAACTATCTCGTCAAGCGATTCTCAAGCACCTTGGGCCCGGTGCAAACCCTAATTGCTCGTTGGGAGGCCATTGCAGCGCGGTGTGAGCAAATGTCCAACATGCTTCGCGTTTCGTGACCGCAGGGCAGGGCGGAGGTCACGCGGGTTCGACACGGTCGCGAGCAACCGCTTGGCCGATAGCGGCCAATCCTACCTTGGCCTACCTTTCAGCATAGCTCACTCTGCCCACCAGGGGCTCGCCTTTGGCGAAGACTGGCTGGCTGCGATCGCCTAATAGTGCTGGCCCATGGCGGACGTGGCTGCGCACATCACCGGCACTGTTTGGAAGGTCCAGGTCGCCGTGGGCGACCGCGTCGACAACGAGCAGACGCTGGTCATTCTCGAGTCGATGAAAATGGAGATGCCGGTCGAGGCCCCCCAAGCGGGGCGCGTGACGGCGGTTCATGTGAGTGAGGGACAAGCCGTCGACGAGGGCGACGTTCTGGTCACGCTCGAAGACGGTTGACCGAGCGGGCGGTGTTTGACACCGTTTTCACCATGAAGCGGCTGCACGCGGTCCTGCTCGCATTCGCGGTCGCGGCGAGCTGCGGCGGGCCACAGGAGCCAGCGGGCTTCGGCGAAGAGTGCTTTCGTGACAACGATTGCCAGAGCGGGCTGGTCTGCGTCGGCATCGAATCGGCTTCCGATCGCATCTGCACCAATCAGGTGAACGGGCTGGTCTCGATGGTGCCCGGGCCCGAAGCTCCCCCCGAGGGAGGTGCACCGGGAGCTGCTGGTGCTCCCGCCGGTGGCGCCCCCGACGCGGCTGGTGGTGCTCCGCCGGTAGTCGTCGCGGGCTCCGGGCCCGTCGCCGGCAGCGCAGGGACGGCTGGCGGCGGTGGCAGTGCGGGTAGCGCGGGCGGCGGCGGAACGGCAGGAACGAGCGCCGAGGCCGGAGTCGGCGGCGCCTAGCTGTTCCGAGCGGGCGGGCTTCCCCCGTCGGGGATCGCGAGGCGCGTCAGTTCTTCCAGAAGAACTTCCAGGGATTGTGCTTCAAGTCGCGAAGCATCTCCTGGAGATCGTCGTACACCGCTTCGTCCATGACCAACGCGCCGACGGTGCCCCGGCCGTCCTTGATGTGCTGCACCAGGCCCTGCGCCTCGTGGCCCAGATCCTTCGCGCTCTTGGCTGCCGCGGCGGCGTCGCTGGTCATGGCCTGATAGCGCTGGATCTGCTGTTCGGAGGCCAGCGCCGAGGTCAGGCGCTTGGCGTCACCGAGTACAGCGCGCCCGTCCGTGACCAGCGGTTCGATGTTCTTCCCCATCACCGACGTGGTGCGTTCGACGTCGTTCATGATGCGCGTCACCTGGGGGCCGTCGACGTAGCGCTCGCGGGCGGCTTTCAGCGTACCCGTTGCATCACCGCTCAGAGTCTCGACGTTGTCGACGATGCGGCCGATCTTGGGCGCGTTCTGGTCGAGCAGCTCGCCGCTGTGCTTGAGCGTCTTGTGCAGACCGTCGAACGTTTCGGCGATTTTCTCGTCGTTGTTGGTGATGCCGAGGTAGGCGCGGTGCAAGAGCTCGTAGCTCTCGCTGAGCAGCAGATCGAGCCGGGGCGGGCTGATGCCCTGGACCACCGCGCCGTCGGCGAGGGTCGGCTTGTCGTGTGAGCCGGGATCGACTGCCAGGAACATCTCGCCCAGCACGCCCTGGCTGGTCACGAACCATCGCGCGTCGTCGTGCAGCGCGTTCTGGTAGCGCTTCTCGATGCGCGCCACCGCACGGATCGGCGGCTCGGGCTCGCGCGTCTTCGGGTTCGTCATCCCGCCGCGGAACTCGAGCTCGCTGATGCGGCCGATCTTCACGCCGGAGATCTTGACCGGCGCACCCGATTGCAAGCCGCCCGGGTTATTGAAGTTGACGTAGACGGTGTAGGTGGGCTCGAAGCTCACGCCGCCCATGACCACGATGAAGCCGGCAAGCAGCGCCAGCGCCACCAGGATGAGGGCGCCAACTTTGACTTCGATCGACCGCTGACTCAAAGCGCTTACGTCTCCATCGGGCCTTCAGCCCGACCATTGATGAACTGCTGAATCACCGCGTCGCTCGAGGCCCGAAAGTCATCCGGTCCGCCGATCAGCTTCACCTTTCCCTTGTACAGCATGACGATGCGGTCGGCGATGGTGAAGATGGAAACGAGGTCGTGCGAGACCACGATGCTGGTCACACCCAGGCGGTCTCGCAGGTCCTTGATCAGGCGATCGACGCGGCGGGCGCTCACCGGGTCGAGGCTCGTGGTGGGCTCGTCGAACAGCACGTAACGCGGCTCGAGGGACAGCGCCCGGGCGATGGCGACACGCTTGCGCATGCCGTCACCGAGCTCCGACGGGAAGCGCCCGGCGAAGGCCTGCATCCCCACCTGTTCGAGCAGCCTGCGAGCCTCGGCCTCGGCCTCGCGCGGGAGCATGCCGCGGTGCTTGCGCAGCGGCAGCGCCACGTTCTGCGCGCAGGTCATGGAGTCGAACAAGGTCGAGTGCTGGAACACCATCGCGCACTTGCGCCGGATGGGATACATGCCCTCTTCCGAGAGCTGGCTGACCTCGGCGTCGTCGAGCCAGATCTCGCCGGCGTCCGGGCGCAGCAGGCCGATCAGGTGCTTGATCAGCACGCTCTTGCCCACGCCCGAGCCGCCGATGATGAAAAAGACCTCACCGTCTTTGACGTCGAAGCTCACGCCGTCGAGCACCCGCTTGGGTCCGAACGCCTTTTCGAGGTTGCGAAACGAGATCATCGGCGGCGAAAGCGCGACTTTACCAGTGTTTTGGGCGCGGAGCGTTTTGCGCTATGGAGACGAGGCTGCCTGCGCTTCGGTTCCTTCCACTCGCCGCCCTCGGCTGTTGGCTCGTCGCCCTGGCCGTGGCCTGCGCTGGAAAAGAGGAGAAAGCGGCCGCGCCCGACAGTGCGGCAGCGCTCCTGCCGCAGCCTTGCGGGGAGGACGAGGTCAGGGAGTTCCAATGTGAGGCTCTGCTGCCGCTCGGTCCCGCGCTCAGCGCGCCGCCGCCATACGACTCGTGCCCGGTAGCGATGGACATAGCCTTCAGCGCTTACCCCACCGAGGCCGAGCAGGCCCGCTTCGATCCGCGCTACACCGACTACATCCGTAAGCGCACGTCGCCGGGACACAACTGCTGTTACAGCTGGTGCTCGCAGGCCACGGTCGCCGAGCCCGACCAGGTGCCCGAAGGCTCAGGCTGCCACAGTCCGCTCGCCTTCATGGAGAGCTACTGCCTGACCGAGCCCGAGGGCGGCGTGAGCGTCGCACGCGCAGCGGCCCCGTACGACCGCTGTCCGGCCGCGATCGAGCCGCCCAAGGCGGCCTCCTTCTCCGTGCCCAAGGCCGCGCTGCTCGACTGGAAATCGACGAACTCGCGCCGCGCCCAGGGCCGGCCAGAGTGCTGCTACGCGTGGTGCTCCAACGCGCCGCCCGGGTCGGGCCTCGAGCGCGGTAAATAGGCGTTCGTGTTAGGCTCGGTCGCCTCGTGGCCGAGACCGCAACGTTACCTTCCCGCGGCGCTCTGCAAGAGCTCGGCGGTGCCGTGCTCTCCGTCGCCAGCGTGGTCGGCGCCATGGCCGTACTGCTGGGGGCCTGTTTTCGCCGGCTTGCTTCGCGTGACTTCGACGGTCAGGAGTTCGTGCGTGCGCTCTACAAGATGGGCGTGCGCTCCGTCCCCATCGTGGTCGTGACGGCGCTGTTCACCGGCGGCATCATGGTGATTCAGGCCGCGCCGGTCGTGGAACGGGTCGGCGCCAAGGGGCTACTCGGCTGGGGCGCCGGCTTCGGCACGCTGCGCGAGGTGGGCCCGCTCCTGACGGCGCTGATGATCTCCGGGCGCGTCGGCGCCAACAACACCGCCGAGCTCGGCACGATGGCCGTCACCGAGCAGATCGACGCGCTGCGCGCGCTGGCCATCAATCCGATCGGCTTTCTGGTGGTCCCGCGCTTTCTGGCGCTGGTCACCACGCTGTTTCTCTCGACCGTGATTTCCGACGTGTTGGCGCTGCTCGGCGCCGCGTTCGCCGGCCGCGCCTTCCTCGCGGTCGAACCGATGTCCTTCTACAACGGCCTGACCAGTGGCCTGCTTGGTTTCAACGACGTCGCGCATGGGCTCTCCAAGAGCATCGTCTTCGGCGTGGTGATTGGCCTGTCGAGCTGCCATTTCGGGATCGGCACCTCCGGGGGTGCCCCCGGCGTGGGGCGCGCGGTCAACGCTACGGTCGTGGTCAGCGCCGCTGGCATCTTCGTGCTCGATTACCTGGTTTCTTTCGCCCTCGGATGACGACACAGGCTCCTCTCGAAACGACGTCAATGCCCGCGGAGGCTCGCGGCGTGGCGGCCCTCGGTCGCGCCGCCGTGGACCTCGGCCGCTCCGGGCGGGAGCTCTGGAGCGTGTTCGTGCGCACGCTCTATTACTGCGCGCGCGGCCGCCGCGAACCCGGGGCGGTGCTGCGCGAGATGTACGAGATCGGTAACCGCTCGCTGGTGTTCATCAGCGTCGTGATGGGCTTCATCGGCATGATCCTGGTCTACCAGGGCGGCCTGCAGACGCTGCGGGTGCTGCCCGATCTGTCGCAGCTCGGCGCTACCTTCCTCGAGGTTCTGGTGCGCGATCTCGCGGCCTCGATTACAG
>DATLIL010001232.1:0-2498 GCA_035539475.1 Polyangiaceae bacterium | reverse complement strand
GCCAAGCTATCGCCCGGGTGCGGCAAGTACGCGCGGAGCTCGGCGAGCTCGGGGCGCAGCAGGCCTTTCAGGGCGAAATCGCTCATGCCCGCTGTGAGTACCAAACTCCGGGCACCGGCGCACGAGCCGCATTGCCCCCTGCCGGCCCCGGGGGTAGCGGAGCTCGATGGCTTTCGCGGACATCCTCGGCCAGGAGCCAGCCGTACGCACGCTCGAGCGGGCGCTCGAGAGCGGGCGCGTGCACCACGCTTACCGCTTCGAGGGACCGGACGGCGTGGGCAAGGAGCTCGCCGCCTTTGCCCTGGCCCAGGCGCTGGTCTGCGAAAAAGGACCGCCGGCCTGCGGACAATGCAGCGCCTGCCACCGCGCCACGACGCTCGCGGAGACCAAACCCGAGGTTCCGCTTCATCCGGACGTCGTCCTCGTCGAGCGTGGCCTGTACAGGGATGTGCTCAGCTCGAGCGAGGCCACGGGCATCGGTATCGAGCAGGTGCGGCGCATCGTGCTCGGTCGCGTGGGCTTCACGCCGCACGAAGGCCGCGCGCTGGTCTTCATCGTGCGCGCTGCAGACGAGCTGACCCAGCAAGCCGCCAACGCACTGCTCAAGACGCTGGAGGAGCCCACGTCGCGCACGCATTTCGTGCTGCTCACCAGCAAGCCCAGCCGTCTGCTCGACACGATCCGCTCGCGCACGTTGCCGGTGCGCTTTGCGCCGCTGCCCGACAACGTGGTGGCGCGCATCCTGGAGCAGAAAGGGCTCGATCCGACGGTGGCGCCCCTGGCACAGGGCAGCGCGAGCCTGGCGCTGCTGCTCGCCGATCCGGAGCGTCAGGCGGACCGCGAGAGCTTCGTCAGCGGCGTGTTCCAGGCGCTCGAGGCCGCCGATCTGGTGTCGGCGCTCAAGCTCGGTGAGTCGCGCCGCGCCGAGCGCCAGGAGCTGGCCGAGCTCTTGGGCCACCTGGGGCAGGCGCTGGCGAGTCGCGCGCGCGCTGACGCCGGCTCGCAGCCGGCCCGCGCCGAGCGGCTTGCCCAGCAGTACGGCGTCGTGCTCGCGACGATCGGCGAGCTCGAGAAGAACGTGCAGCCCGCGCTCGCCTTCGAGTCGATGATGGTGCAGCTGCGCCAGATCTAGGGGGCGCAGAGTACGCGCTGAAACGCGGTGGCGCGCACACTGACGTCTGCCTGGTCGTCAGCCTCTGGCATCAGCGCCGCGATGACCGCAGCCAGCGCACCTGCTCTGGCCACTTGCGCGGCACGTTCGAGCGTGATGCCCCCGATCGCGACCAGCGGAACAGCGGCGGCGCGCGCGCGTGCAGCCGCGAGCTCTAGCCCCTCCACTCCCACGACGGGATCGGGATTCTGCTTCGAGCCCGTGGCGAAGATCGGCCCGAAAGCGACGTAGTCCGGGCGCTCGGCGAGCGCGGCGTCGACCTGCGCCAGATCGTGCGTCGACACGCCCACTTTGAGCGTGGGGGCGAGCTTTCGGACGAGCGCGAGCGGAACGTCGTCCTGACCGACGTGAACACCATCACAACCTGCCAGCAAGGCCAGGTCCGGTCGATCGTTGGCGAACAAGAGGGTGCCCCGCGCGCGACAACGTGGCACGAGCGCTGACAAGAGGGCGAGCGTCTCGCGGGAACCTTCATGCTTGGCGCGCAACTGCAGCATGGCAGGGCGCGCCGAGAGCACCTGCTCGGCAAAGTCGAGCAGCGCGATCCCGCGGGTCTTCAGGGCGTCTACGTCGACGATCGGGTATAGGCCGCGCACGGGGGATATGTTACTTCCGCGCCATGCGTCGTGCAGCTCTCGCGCTCTTTCCGCTGCTCACTGCCGTCTCGGCTTGTGGCGGCAGCGGGCGATCGACCGTCGGTGTGCCCGAGCCGCCGAGCGACGCGGGCGTCGACGAGGCGGACGCGGCTGTGGACGACGCCGGCGCCGACGCTGGTGACGCCGGCGCAGCGGCCCAGCCACCGAAGGATCCACGCCCAGATCCGGTCGCCGTCAAGCTCGCGCTCGATCGCACCGCCCAGACCGCCAGCATCGAGTCAGCGCCCTTCGGCCTGCGCTTCGAGGTGGTGGAGCAGGGTCCCGAGCTGCCCTGGGCGCTCGCCATCGTCAACCGCGGCAGTGAGCGCGTGCAGCTGGTCTTCGATCCGCGCTTGCTGCGCCTCGAGCTCCAGCCGCCGACGCCGCCCGAAGAGCCGGCGGTGAAGGGCAAGCCCAAGCCGAAGAAGCCGGTCGTACCGAAGAAGATCGACTGTACTCTGCCGGAGGGCGTCCGCCCCGCCACAGCCGACAAGAAGCTCCTGGTCGATCTCGAGCCCGGCGAGGGCATGGTCGAGTCGTTCGATCCCAGGCTCTACTGCCTGCCGCGGGACGGAAAGAGCGTGCTCGAGCCGGGCACGGCGATCAGCGCGCGCTTCGGCTGGCCGCTGAAGACGAAGTCCGTCTGGCAGAAGGGCAAGAAGGTCGACGAGCGCTTGCCGCAAAAGGCCCCC
>DATLIL010001231.1:0-5062 GCA_035539475.1 Polyangiaceae bacterium | reverse complement strand
TTCGCGCGACCTGTGGCTACTGGCGGGGGTAGCCCATGCTCTCGTCTCATCCGCTGCCGCTGGCCGCGCTGGCTGGCACCGCCCTGCGACGTATCTTCGAGGAGACGCCTCCCACGCCGCTGTTTTTTCAGCGCCACGCGCGGCGTGGGAGGCGTCTCCTCGAAGATACGTCGCAGGGCGGTGCCAGCCAGCGCGGCCAGCGGCAGCGGATGAGACGAGAGCATGGGCTACCCCCGCCAGTAGCCACAGGTCGCGCGAACCCAGCAAGTTTTCGCCAACTGCTGGCTGGGCCGGATATGCTCCCGACGCAATGTTCGGGTTGGGAAGCTAGATGGGAAGGCCTTCGTGGCGGGTCGCGCTGGGGGCGTCGTTCTCCGTCGCCCTCGCCTGTGGCGGGTCGAGCACCCGCGACGGTGATGGGGCCTCTGACGGCGCGGGCCCCTCCCGGGCCTCCGTGATCGAACAGCTGGCTCAGGCCAGTTGTTCATCCGCCACGCAAGCTTGTTGCGCGGAGGCGGGCTTCGAGTTCTCGCGCGAGGCATGCCTGAAGGACAGGCGCGCGCTCATGGCCGTGCAGGGTTTCCTCGACCGGGTGAACGCCCGCAAGTATCGCTACGACGCGGCCGCCACCGAGGCCTGCGCTGCGTACTTCAAGGCGGTCGACGAGCTCTGCATCATCGACGGAACCGCGGGACCTCTCCCGGACGGCTCCGAGGCGTGCCTTCGGATCAGGCTGGGAGCGCAGCAGCAGGGTGAAGAGTGCGGCGGAGCGGAGGACTGCTTGCAGCTGCCGGATGCGCCGCTCTATTGCGACGACCACACCTGCGTCCCGGGCACGGCTCCTTCAGCGCTCGTTCCTTTGGGCGAAGGCGACCTTTGCTCGGGCGGCTGCAGCCAGAGCGACATCGCATGCACCAGCGGCAGCACGGTGTGCGACGAGGCGAGCGGCCTCTACTGCGATTTCGACACGCACCAGTGCGTGGCCAGTCAACTCGCGGGCATGCCCTGCGCGCGCGACACGCAGTGCAGCACCGGCTTGCTCTGTTACGAAGGTGTGTGCACCGCCGAGCGGGAGCAGGGTCCGTGCGGCAGCTCCCCCGACATCTGCGCGACCGCGACCCGTTGTGATCCGATGACCAACGAGTGCACGGCCTACGCCCAGGTCGGCGAGCCCTGCCAGGATCCCTGGTGCGTCGGCAGCTGCACGAACGGCGTCTGCGAGCACAGGTACGCCGTCTACACGGGGCAGTGCTCCGGCCTCTAGCTCGACCCCAAGACTAGCCGTTACTACGGGAATGCCACTCTTGAATGCTGCGCACCTGCGCCGCGCCCTTGAGCAGCGAGCTCACTTCCAGTGAGTCTACGGCAGCCAGGCCGGCGGCCATGGTCGTGAAGTAGGGGATGTTGGTGAGCAGCGCGTTACGGCGGATCGAGTAGCTGTCGGCGATCGCCTTCGTGCCCTGCGTGGTGTTGATCACGAGCTGCACGTTTCCGGCGCGCATGGCGTCCACCACGTGCGGCGAGCCTTCCAGCACCTTGTTCACGCGCTCGACCGGGATGCGCGCGTCCTTCAGCGCGTCGGCGGTGCCGCCGGTGGCCACGATGTCGAAGCCGAGGTTACGCAGCCGCCGCGCGATGTGGCAGGCCGCGGGCTTGTCCTCGTCGGCCACGCTGATGAAGACCTTGCCGCGATCGGGCAGGGCAAAACCCGAGGAAGAGAGGCTCTTGTCGAAGGCGAGGGCAAAGCTCTGCGCGATGCCCATCACCTCGCCCGTCGAGCGCATCTCGGGCCCGAGGATGGTGTCGACGCCAGGGAACTTGGAGAACGGGAACACCGACTCCTTGACCGCGACGTGCATCGGCAGGGCGCCGTCGCCCACACCGAGCTCGTCGAGCGTCTTGCCGACCATGGCCTTGGCGGCGAGCTTGGCCAGCGGGCGTCCGGTGGCCTTGGCCACGAACGGCACCGTACGCGAGGCGCGCGGGTTCACTTCGAGCACGTACACGCTCTTGTCCTTGACCGCGAACTGCACGTTCATCAGGCCGATCACGCCGAGCTCGAGCGCCAGGGCCTTGGCGCTGCGCTCGATCTCCGCCACCACGCCCGCGTCGAGCGAGTGCGGCGGCAGCACGCTGGTCGAGTCACCCGAGTGCACGCCGGCTTCCTCGATGTGCTGCATCACGCCGCCGATGGCCGCGCGCTTGCCGTCGCAGACCAGGTCCACGTCGACCTCGATCGCGCTCTTCAAGAACTGATCGATGAGCAGCGTCTGCGAGCCGCCCTCTTCGCGCGCTGCGTCGATGGCCAGCCCCACGTACGCGTCGAGCTCGCTGTCTTCGTAGCAGGTCATCATGGCGCGGCCGCCGAGCACGTAGGACGGGCGCACCAGCACCGGGTAGCCGATCTCGCGGGCCACGACGCGCGCCTCTTCCACGCTCTTGGCGATGCCGGCGCGCGGACGCACCAGCTTCAGCTTGGTGAGCAGCGCGTCGAAGCGCTCGCGATCTTCGGCCCGATCGATGGCGTCGGCGGGCGTGCCGAGCAGCTTCACGCCGGCCTTTTCGAGCGGCACGGCGAGCTTCAGCGGCGTCTGGCCGCCGAACTGCACGATCACGCCGAGGACCTCACCCTTGCTGGCTTCTTCCTTGCAGATGCTGACCACGTCCTCGAGCGTGAGCGGCTCGAAGTACAGACGGTCGGAGGTGTCGTAGTCGGTCGACACCGTCTCGGGATTGCAGTTGACCATGATCGTCTCGATCCCGAGCTCACGCAGCGCGAACACGGCGTGACAGCAGCAGTAGTCGAACTCGATACCCTGGCCGATGCGGTTGGGACCGCCGCCGAGGATGATCACCTTCTTCTTGCCGGAGACGTCGGCCTCGCTCTCGCTCTCGTAGGTCGAGTAGAGGTAAGGCGTCTTGGCAGGGAACTCCGCGGCGCAGGTGTCCACGCGGCCGTACACGGCGCGCACGCCGAGCCGCTCGCGCAGCTCACGGATTTCGGTCTGGGTGACGCCGCGGAGCTCGGCAATTTGCGCGTCGCCGAAGCCCAGCCTCTTGCTCTCGCGCAACAGCGCGGCGTCGAGCTCGACCGCATTCTTGATCAGCACCTCGTGCTTCACGATGCGCTCGAGCTGCGCCAGGAACCACGGGTCGATGGCGGTGAGCTCGTGCAGACGCTCGAGCGAAAAGCCCAGGCGCATGGCGTCGCCGACGTGGAACAGACGCTCGGCGCCGGCGGTGGCCACGAGCTTCTCGAGCGCCTTCTCCATCTCGTCGCCGGCCGCGGGCGGCAGTGTTTCGCGCGGCCTCGCCTGCGGCGGCGCGTCGTGTGCGAGATCGCGCGTGCCCTCCGGCTCCTTGGCGAGCAGGCGGTAGTCCACGCGATCGAACAGGCTCATGAAGCCGGTCTTGCCGGTCTCGAGCGAACGCGCCGCCTTCTGCAGCGCCTCCGGGAACGTGCGGCCGATGCTCATCACCTCGCCCACGCTCTTCATCTGCGGCCCCAGGCGGCGATCGGCGCCGGGGAACTTCTCGAAGGCGAAGCGCGGCCACTTCACCACGGTGTAGTCGATGGTCGGCTCGAACGCGGCGCTCGTGCCAGTGATGTCGTTGGTCAACTCGTCGAGCGTGAAGCCGACCGCGAGCTTGGCGGCGATCTTCGCGATCGGGTAGCCCGTGGCCTTGGAGGCCAGCGCGCTCGAGCGCGACACGCGCGGGTTCATCTCGATCACGAGCACGCGGCCCGTCTTCGGGTCGACGGCGAACTGCACGTTCGAGCCGCCGGTCTCGACGCCGATCTCGTGCATCACGAGCCGCGCGGCGTCGCGCATGCGCTGGTACTCGCGGTCCGTCAGCGTCATCGCCGGCGCCACCGTGATCGCGTCACCGGTGTGCACGCCCATCGGATCGATGTTCTCGATCGAACAGATGACGATGAAGTTGTCCGCCGAATCGCGGATCACCTCGAGCTCGAACTCCTTCCAGCCGAGCACGCTCTCTTCGACCAGCACCTGGTGCGTCGGCGACTGCTGCAGCGCCCATAGCACCTTGGCCTCGAACTCCTCGGGCTTGTAGACGATGGCGCCGCCGGCGCCGCCGAGCGTGAAGCTCGGGCGCAGGATGGAGGGGAAGCCTGTCGTCTTGACGATCTCCTTGGCTTCTTCGAGACTCGTCGCGTAGCCCGAGCGCGGGCACTCGAGCCCGACGTTGCGCATCGCCTCCTTGAACAGCTGGCGATCCTCGGCCTTGCGGATGGCGTCCACCTGCGCGCCGATGAGCTTCACGCCGTACTTTGACAGGACGCCGGACTCGTGCAGATCGAGCGCCAGGTTCAGCGCCGTCTGACCGCCGAGCGTCGGCAAGAGCGCGTCGGGCCGCTCGCGTTCGATGATCGCGGTCAGCGTATTGCGCGTCAGCGGCTCGATGTACGTGCGCCGGACCAGCTCCGGGTCCGTCATGATCGTCGCCGGGTTCGAGTTGACCAGCACGACGTCGTAACCGAGGTCGGTCAGCGCCTTGGCGCCCTGGGTGCCCGAGTAGTCGAACTCGCAGGCCTGGCCGATGACGATCGGGCCCGACCCGATCAGCAAGATCTTGTTGATGTCGTCCCTGCGCGGCATGAGTCCGAGCCCCGTAGCACGGCCCGCTCGGCTACGGAACGCCACCAAACGCGGGCGCCGCGCCGGCTCGGGCTCGGTCACTGGGCCCGACGTTTCCCCGGGCACTGGGCCCTCGCCCCCGGAACCATGATATGTCTCCAAATCATGCGAGTCGGCCCCCTCCGCCCGAGGTGTAACCGCCTGTTGGGATTGGTTTTGTTGGGGGGTGCGCTGGTCACGGCGCTGCCTGCCGCCGCGCAGAGCTCGTCCTCGGATGAGATGGCCCGGCGCCACTTCGAGTCCGGCGTCGCTTACCTGGAGGAGAGCGACTACGACAACTCGCTCAAGGCCTTCGAAAAGGCCTACGAGCTGTCCAAGCGCCCCGCCATCCTGCTGAACATCGCGACCGTTCAGGAGCGCAAGGGCGACATCGCCGGCGCCGTCACCACGCTGAAGAAGTA